>NZ_JBHTJA010000074.1:0-33112 GCF_042675525.1 Actinomadura sediminis | reverse complement strand
GGGCGGGGCTGCGGCCGCGGGCGAGGGCGGCGCGCCGGGCGGCGCCGCAGGCGCGGGCCGCCGACCGGCACCGGTCCGCGCTGCTGGTCATGGTGCTCACGCTGGGGCTGCTGATCGCGGCGGTGGCCGTGACCGGCGGGCTGATCGCGTCGTCGATGCGGACGCGGCCGGTGCCGCTGGCCGACCCGCTGCACATCTACCCGGTGTCGCAGACGACGCCGGGGCAGTGCCCGGCGGGGACGCGCGGGATCACCGGGCAGTCGGGGGGCGGTCCCGCGTGCTACCGACTGGAGCAGGGGCTCGCGATCCACGAGGTGTCCGAACTGCACGTGCAGCGGTCGCGGGTGCGGCAGGGCGGGTACGACGTGGCGCTGACGCTGCGGCCCGCGGACCGCAGGTCGTTCGCCGACCTCACCCGCGCGACCGTGGGACGCGACCTGGCGTTCGTGGTGCGCGACGAGATCGTCACGCTGCCGCGGGTCGACATGGCGATCACGGACGGCAAGATCATCGTGACGGGCGCGCAGGATCGGGCGTCGGCGGTGCGGCTCCTGCGGGACCTGCGGGGCCGCTAGCCCTGCGGTAGCTCGGTGCCCCGGACCGCCTGGATCTCCAGCTCGACGCGGAGGCTCTCGCCGACCATCGCGATGCCGGCCTCCAGCAGCTCGTTGTAGCGGATGCCGAAGTCGCGGCGGCGGAGTTCGGCGGTCGCGCGGAACGCCGTGCGGACGCCGCCCCACGGGTCGGCGCCCGTCCCGAGGTAGACGAGGTCGAGGTCGACCGGCCGCGTGTGCCCGTTGAGGGTGAGCCGCCCGTGGACGGTCCAGCGGTCGGCGCCCGCGGCGGTGACGCGGTCGCCGGTGTAGTCGATGACCGGGTGCTCGTCGACGTTGAGGAAGTCGGCGGAGCGCAGGTGGTCGTCGCGGAGCTTGTTGCCGGTGTCGATGGACGACGCGTCGATGCGGGCGGCGACGCGGGACGCCTCGACGGGTTCGGCGACGTCGACGCGTCCCTCGAAGACGCCGAACCGGCCGCGGACGCTCGACAGCCCGAGGTGCTGCGCGACGGCGCCGACGCTCGAGTGCGCGGGGTCGATCGTCCACGGGCCGGGCGGCGGCAGTTCGGTGCCGCCCGCGCGGGCGAGCGCGACCTTGCCGATGTCGGCGACGCCCGAGCCGGTCACGATGAGCGTGGCGGCGGCGGGCTGGAAGCCCGTGGCCGTCACGATCACCGTGTAGGTGCCGGCGGGGAGCGGACCGGCGGCGAGCACGCCGTCCTCCCCGGTCCGCTCCCGCGCCACCTGGTTCCCGGCCAGGTCCGTCACGGTGACGATCGCGTGCCGCACCGCCCAGCCGTCCTTCGTCCGCACGCTGCCGCGCAGACCTCGACTCTCGTCCATTGACCAGCCTCGTGCTCGTTGGTCCCGGTCCGTCCGGGCGGTGTCGGTCACTCTTCCGGGTAGCCGAGCTTGAGATCGTGCTCGTCCCGGCCGCCGCCCGACAGCGACAGCGCGGTCGCCACCGGCGGGTAGCCGGACGCGATGACGGTGTACTGTCCGCCGGTCAGGTCGGCGAACGCGTACTCCCCGTCCGGTCCGGTGATCATCATCGCGACGACGTTGCCGACCGCGTCGACGATCGTGACGCGGGCGTCCGCGACGGGCTCGCCCGCCTCGTTGCGGACGGTCCCCCGCACCCGGGCGCCGGGCGGAAGTTCGACGTCCTGCGCAGTCTGCCCGTTGCCGCCGACCTCGACGGGCAGCGCGACGGGACGGTGCGCGGCGGCGCTCACGGCGAGCGTGTAGGTGCCGGAGACGATGTCGCCGAACGCGTACCGCCCGTCGGGGCCGGTCCGTCCGGTGCCGACGACCTCGCCGCGGACGTCGGTGACGACGACCATCGCGTTCGGCACCGGGTGCCCGTCGGCGCCGCGGACCGTCCCGGCGAGGCCCCCGTTGCCCGCCAGGAGAAGGTCGAACTCGACCGGCCGGTCTCCGACGACGAGCGTCGCGGCCTGCGGTTCGTGCTCCCCGGTCGCCGCGATCAGGACGTACGTGCCGGGGCCGGGCGTGGGCAGCGCGTACCGTCCGTCCGCGAGGGTCAGCGCGCGCGCGAGCTGGTGGCCGTCCACGCCGATCAGGGTGAGCGCGGCGGACGGGACGGGCGCGCCGTCGGAGGTCCGCACCACGCCCCGGACGGGGACGCCGCCGGGAGGGCCGCCGCCCCGCGGCGCCGCGTTCGGGACCGGTCCGGCCGCGCCGGGGACTTCGGCGTCCCCCGCGGGGCGGGGGGCGCCGTCGCCCGACGGGGTGCCGAGGCCGTTGTGCGACATCTCGTTGACGGACGCCGCGTGCCCGTACGGGACGGCGCCCGCGGCCACGAGTTCCTGCTCGGCCCGCGGGGGCGCGGGCGTCCGCTCGTGCCGTCCCGCCGGGTCGTCCGGACGGACGTCGTCCGCGGCGGACGCGCCGTCGAGGGGGCCCTCGGGGGCGGCGGGCGCGGGCGCGGCCGGCCCGCCGCGCAGCGGCAGCTCCTTGAGCCCGAGGACGACGAGGAAGCCGAGGACGGCGACCGGGACGCCGATGAGGAACACGGTCTCGACGGCGTTGTTGAACGCGATCAGCACGATGTGCTTGATCGGCTCGGGCAGCGCGGCGATCTGGTCGGGGGAGCCGAGGCCGTCGCCGCCGGACGGCAGCGGCACGCCCGCGGCGCGGGCGCCCTCGGCCATCTCGTCGCCGAGCCGGTTGGTGAGGACCGACCCGAACGCGGCGACGCCCATCGCGCCGCCCAGGTTGCGGAAGAACGACAGCCCGGACGTGGTGGACGCCAGGTCGGCGTGGGCGGCGGAGTTCTGCGCGGCCAGGATCAGGATCTGCAGCGTCAGCCCGAGCCCGACGCCGAGCAGCGCGAGGCCGGTCCCGATCTCGACATTGGACGAGTCGACGTGCAGGCGCGACAGCAGGTACAGGGCGCCCGCGACGAACACCATGCCGACCACCGGGTAGATCTTGTAGCGGCCGGTGCGGGTGACGAGCTGGCCGGACAGGGTCGAGGTGACCAGCATGCCGACGACGAGCGGCAGCGTCATCAGGCCGGACGCCGTGGGGCTCATCCCCTTGACGATCTGCAGGTACTGCGGCATGTAGATCATCGCGCCGAACATGGCGACGGCCATGCACAGCAGCCCGATGCTCGCCAGCACGAACGTCCGGTCCCGGAACAGCCGGAGCGGCAGGATCGGGTCGCGGGCGTACCGCTCGGCGACGACCGCGAGCGCGGTCAGGACGAGCGTGACGCCGATGAGGACGTACGTCCAGGCGGAGTTCCACGCGAACTGGTCGCCGCCCATCGACAGCAGGAACATCAGCGCGGCGGCGGCGCCGGTGATCGTGACGCCGCCGAAGACGTCGATGCTCGTGTCGCTCCGCGTCTTCGGCAGCTTGAGGACCTTCTGGATGACGATGAACGCGACGACCGCGAGCGGGACGCACACGTAGAAGCACCAGCGCCAGCCGAGGGCGCCCGCGTCGACGATGAACCCGCCGAGCAGCGGCCCGGCGACCGTGGCGACGCCGAACACCGCGCCCATGTACCCCGCGTAGCGTCCGCGCTGCCGGGGTTCGACGACGTCCCCCAGGATGACCTGCGCGAGCGCGGACAGGCCGCCGACGCCGAGGCCCTGCAGGCCGCGGGAGACGATGAGCTGGCCGATGTTCTGCGACATCCCGGCGCCCACCGACGCGAGCACGAAGATGAGCAGCGCCGTCTGGAAGACGAGCTTGCGGCCGAAGACGTCCGACAGCTTGCCCCACAGCGGCGTCGAGGCGGTCATCGTCAGCAGCGCCGCGCTGGCCACCCAGGCGAGCTTGTCCTGGCCGCCGAGGTCGCCGACGATCGTCGGCAGCGCGGTGCTGATGACCGACGTGGAGATCATCGCGGTCAGCATCGCCATCATCAGGCCGGACAGGATCTTCAGGACCTGACGGTGCGTGTACCGCGGGATCTCTTGCTCAGGCTCGGCCGCAGCCGCGCTCCCTCGAACCACTCTGCCCCCATCGAACTCAATTACCTGTGCTTAGCATGTATCCTATGTAGACGCCTGTTTACTTGCAACCCGGGGGATACTGGTGTGATGGAGGCGATACAGGTCGACGACCCCGCCGGGGTCGACGGCGACGCACGTCCGGCCGCCCGCAAGCGCGACCGGGAGGCCACCCGGCGGCGCATCCTGGACGCGGCCCGCGACCTGTTCGGCCGGCACGGCTACGGCGGCGTCACCATCCGGATGATCGCCGCCGAGGCGGACGCGAACACCGCGCTCGTCCACCGGTACTTCGGGTCGAAGGCCGACCTGTTCGCCGAGGTGCTGTCCGGCGAGTCCGTGCTGCGCGGCGTCATCGCGGGCGGCCCCGAGGGCCTCCCCCGCCGCCTCGCCGAGTACTTCGCCCACCAGGTCGAGCACCGCTCGGTCACCTCGGTGTCGCGGCTGCTCGACCGCTCCGCCGGGCACCCCGAGGTCAAGCAGAGCCTCCTGCGCTACCTCGAGGACTCCATCGTCGAGCCGATGGTCGCGCAGCTCGACGGCCCCGACGCGCGTGCGCGCGCGCTGCTCGCGTCCACGATCCTCATGGGCGGCGGGCCCGTCCGCCGGCTCTTCGGCCTCAACGATCTCCGCGAGGCCGACCCGGACGAGCTCACCGACCGCCTCACCGCCATGTTCACCGCCGCCCTCGCCCCCTGACGTCGCGGCTCACGGCGCGGCTCGTCCCGGAGACGTACGGGCGGACGGCCGCGTACCGCGGCGGGCGCAGCGCGGATCGGCCGCCGGGCGGAGCGCGCGGCGGTCCCGCGCCCGTAGGGTTGCCCGCATGAGGCTGGGGGGACGGTTCCGCGAGCGCTGGAACGGGACGGGACGTGCCGCGCGCTGGACCGCGGCCGGGGCCGCGCTCGCGCTCGCCGGCACGGGCGCGATCTGGGGCGTCACCGCCGACACCGCACCGGACGTGCGCGTCCTGGAGCGTCGCGTCACCGTCATGGACGGCCCCCGCGACGACCAGCGCGTCACCCTGGACGTCTCCCTCCACACGCCCCAGGACGCCGGCGAACTCCCGGCGATCATGCTGGCGCACGGCTTCGGCGGCACCAAGAAGGACATGGCGGGCGAGGCGCGCGCGCTCGCCGAGGACGGGTACGCGGTCCTGACCTGGTCGGCGCGCGGATTCGGCGCGTCCACCGGAGAGATCGCCCTCAACTCCCCCGACTACGAGGTCAAGGACGCGCGGCAGCTCGTCGACTGGCTCGCCGCCCGTCCCGAGGTCCGGCTCGACGGCCCCGGCGACCCGCGCGTCGGCGTCGCCGGCCCGTCCTACGGCGGCGCGATCTCCCTGCTCACCGCCGCGTACGACGACCGCGTCGACGCGATCGCCCCGCGCATCACCTGGCACGGCCTCGACGACGCGCTGTTCCCCGACGCGTCCGGCGGAGACCCCGCGAACGGCGTCTACAAGAAGCTGTGGGCCGGCCTGTTCTTCTCCAGCGGCGCGGGCGGGACGGCCTGCGGCCGGTTCCTGCCCTCCCTGTGCGACATGTTCCAGGAGGTCGCCGAGACCGGACGGCCCACGCCCGAGGCCGTCGCGACCCTGCGGCGGTCCAGCCCCGCCGCGGTCGCCGACCGCATCGACGTCCCGGCCCTGCTCGTCCAGGGGCAGTCCGACTCGCTGTTCCCGCTGGCCCACGCCGACGCGAACGCCCGCGCCATCGCCCGCAACGGCGCGCCCGTCTCCGTCGTCTGGTACCGGGGCGGCCACGACGGCGGCCCCGAGGAGACCGCACGCGTCCGGGGCCTCGTGCGCGACTTCTTCGACGCGCACCTCAAGGGCGCCCCGGCCCCCGAACTCCCCGGCTTCACGGTGACGCGCTCGGGCGGGCTCGACTCGTCCACCGGCGAGGTCGTGGTCGAGGAGGCCGCCGCCCCCCGGTACCCGGGCCTGTCGGGCGCGCCCCGCACCCTCCGCCTCGAAGGCCGCGAGCAGAAGATCCACCGCCCGGCGGGCGGCGTCCCCGCGGGCATCTCCGCGCTGCCCGGCATCGGCTCGCTCGGCGGCGGCCTCGACCTCGGCGCCCTCGGCGGCGGGGAGCTCACCGACCCGCCCGGCCAGTCCGCGACGTTCGACACCGCACCGCTGGACCGTCCCGTGCACCTCACCGGCGCCGCGTCCGTCCGGCTCCGGGTGAGCGGAGGCGACGACGTCCCGCTGTTCGCCAAGCTCTACGACGTCGCGCCGGACGGCACCGCGTCCCCCGCCCGCCGCATCGCCGCGCCCTTCCGCGCCCCGGACGGCGAGGACGTCACGGTCGCGCTCCCGGCGATGGACCACCGGTTCGACCGCGGCCACCGGCTGCGGGTCGTCGTCTCCACCACCGACATGGGGTTCGCGACCCCGCCGGAGGCGGCCTCCTTCGAGGTGCGGGCCGTCGCGCCGCTCACCGTCCCGACCGTCCCGGCGCTGACGGCCGCGTCCAGCCCGCTGCCCGTCTGGGTGTGGGCGCTCCCCCTGGCGGCCCTGGCCGTCGCCGCGGGCCTCCTCGTCCGGCGCCGCACGCCCGCCGACACCGGCGACGGCGACGTCCCGCTGGAGATCACGGGGCTGACGAAGAAGTACGGGAACGGGCACCTCGCCGTCGCCGACCTCTCCTTCCGCGTGGAGAAGGGGCAGGTCCTCGGCCTGCTGGGGCCGAACGGGGCGGGCAAGACGACGACGCTCCGGATGATGATGGGCCTGATCCACCCGGACTCCGGCGAGATCCGCATCTTCGGGCAGCGCGTCACCCCCGGCGCGCCCGTCCTGTCCCGGCTCGGCTCGTTCGTCGAGGGCCCCGGCTTCCTGCCGCACCTGTCCGGCCGCGACAACCTCGACCTGTACTGGCGCGCCACCGGACGTCCCCGCGCCGAGGCGCACATGGACGAGGCGCTCGAGATCGCCGCGCTCGGCCCGGCCCTCGACCGGGCCGTCCGCACCTACTCGCAGGGCATGCGGCAGCGCCTCGCGATCGCCCAGGCCATGCTCGGCCTGCCCGACCTGCTCGTCCTCGACGAGCCCACCAACGGCCTCGACCCGCCGCAGATCCGCGAGATGCGCGACGTGCTCGTCCGCTACGCCGCGGCGGGCCGCACCGTGATCGTGTCCAGCCACCTGCTCGCCGAGGTCGAGCAGACCTGCACGCACGCGGTCGTCATGGCGGGCGGGCGGCGCGTCACCGCGGGGCCCGTCGCGGAGATCGTCGGGTCCGGCCGCCGCCTCGAGGACGCCTTCCTCGAACTGATCGGGGAGGGATCGAACTGATCGGGGATGACACGTGACGTACCGGGTCCGCCGGACGCTGCCGCTCGGCGTCGAGACCGTCCGGCAGTTCCGCCGCCGCCGCACGATGTTCGCGTTCGCGGTCCTGCTCGCCCTGCCGTGGGTGCTGGTGGCCGCCTTCGAGATCGGGGGCGACCCCGGTCCGGACGGCGTCCCGAGCCTGGTGGACGTCGCGACCGCGAGCGCGCTGAACTTCGCCCTCTTCGCCCTGTTCGTCTCGACCGGGTTCCTGCTCGTCGTCGCGGTCGCGCTGTTCTGCGGCGACACCGTGGCGAGCGAGGCCGGCTGGTCGTCGCTGCGCTACCTGCTCGCCGCGCCCGTCCCGCGCGGCCGGCTGCTGCGGCAGAAGCTGATCGTCGCGCTCGGGTACGCGGTCGTCGCCGTCCTGTCGCTGCCGCTCATGTCCCTGCTCGCGGGCACCGTCGCGTTCGGCTGGGGCGACGTCGAGCTCCCCACGGGCGGCAGCGTCCCGGTCGGCACCGCGCTCCGGCGCATGGCGATCATCGTCGCGTACTCCCTGATCGCCCAGCTCGTCGTGGCCGCGCTCGCGTTCCTGCTCTCGGTGACGACCGACTCCCCGCTCGGCGCGGTCGGCGGCGCCGTCGGCCTCGTCATCGTCAGCAACATCCTGGACGCCGTCACCGCCCTGGGCTCGCTCCGCGACTTCCTGCCGACCCACTGGATGTACGCGTGGATGGACGCGCTCCAGCCGGACATCGAATGGACGGGCATGGCGAAGGGCACCGCGATCTCGATCTCGTACGCGGCCGTCCTGTTCGCCCTCGCATTCCGCCGCTTCCGCAACCGCGACATCGTCTCCTGAACTGGCCGAGTCCGGCCACACCCGAAACACACGCTGCTATTTCACGATTACTCTCCGCTGCAAGCGCTTCCGCAAAATCGGTCGAACGGGCAGAGGTGGTCGCATACACTCGCCGAACCTCGCCCGCGCGGCCCGCGTCGTACGAGGTGAACGCCGCATCGGCTCGACGGACGGGTTAAAGCCCGCCCGACGGGGGGAGATGATCACCATGGCACGGCAGCAGCTCATCAAACGCCCCAAGCCTCCACGTCAACCGAGCCAGCCCGATCTCAGGACGCCGTCCGGCCGCCTCCTGCCGTACTGACGAACTTCCGAATGCAGAAAGGGACCTCCCTCCCGGGAGGTCCCTTTTCTCGTGGCGAAATACGACCTTTCACGGCATGAGCCGAAGCCGGACCTCCTGCAGCAGCCGCTGCCGCTGCGCCTCCTCGTCCCGGTCGCGCGGACGGAACCGGACGAGCCCGTCCTCGATCACCTGCCAGAACTGCGGGCTCGGCGCCACGGGTCCCTGCCGGAGCAGCCGCCGTATCTCGGGCAGCCCCATCTCCCCCACCTCGTCGGAGACCCGCCGCCACGCCCGCTGCTCGGCCTCCTCCTGCCGCATCGCGTAGACCAGCCCGCCGACCACGGCGAGCGCGGTGACGACCATGAGGACGATCGTGTGCGGCGCCAATCCCAGACCCATGCGGCGATTCTCCCCATCATCCGCCGCACCCACAATCCCGACGCCGAAAACGCGGACACCTCACCCCTTCTAGGCCACGACGCCGGCAACGTCTCAGCGTGGTGTTCGGCGCGGCCGGCCGTGCGGTCGGCGGCGCCGTCCGTGTACGGCGTGTCCCCGCCTGCCGCCGAGCCCCCGCGACGGGGTGAACGTCAGGCGTCGTCGAGGGCGTGCATGACGTGCTTGATCCGGGTGTAGTCCTCCATTCCGTAGAGGGAGAGGTCCTTGCCGTACCCGGAGTGCCCGTAGCCGCCGTGGGGCATGTCGGCCAGCAGCACCCCGTGGGTGTTGACCCACACGCAACCGAAGTCGAGGGACCGCGCCATGCGCATCGCGCGGGCGTGGTCGCGGGTCCAGACGCTGGACGCCAGCCCGTACGGGACGCCGTTGGCGAGCCGGACGGCCTCGTCCTCGCCGGTGAACCGCTGGACCGTGACGACCGGCCCGAAGACCTCCTGCTGGACGATCTCGTCGTCCTGGCGGACTCCGGTGACGACGGTGGGCTCGTGGAAGTAGCCGCCGGCCAGGTCGCCGCCGAGGCGGCCGCCGCCCGTCTCGACAGTGGCGCGGGCGGGGAGCCGGTCCAGGTGGCCCTGCACGCGGGCGAGGTGACCGGCGTTGTTCAGCGGCCCGTAGTCGACGTCCGGGTCGTCGGGGCGGCCCGTGCGGGTGGCCCGCGCCCGGTCCACGAGGGCGGCGACGAGGTCGTCGTAGACGCGCGGCCCGGCGAGGACGCGCGTCGCGGCGGTGCAGTCCTGGCCCGCGTTGTAGAACGCGGCGGCGGCGATCCCCGCGGCGGCGGACGCGGCGTCGGCGTCGTCGAAGACCACCGCCGGGGCCTTGCCGCCCAGCTCCAGATGGGTGATCTTGACGTCGCGGGACGCGGCGGCGGCGACCTCCATGCCCGCGCGGACGGACCCGGTCACGGCCACCATCCGCGGCACCGGGTGCGCGACCAGCAGCCGGCCGGTCTCGCGGTCTCCGCAGACCACGTTGACCACGCCCGGCGGCAGCACCTCGTTGAGGATCTCGCCCAGCAGGACGGTGCTCGCGGGGGTGGTGTCGGACGGTTTGAGCACCACCGTGTTCCCCGCGGCGACGGCCGGCGCCCACTTCCAGACGGCCATCATCAGCGGGTAGTTCCACGGGGTGATCTGCGCGCAGACGCCGACCGGCTCCCGTCGGATCACCGAGGTGTGGCCGGGCGTGTACTCGGCGGCGGCGCGGCCCTCCAGCGTGCGGGCCGCGCCCGCGAAGAAGCGGATCTGGTCGACGATGTCGGGGATCTCGTCGCGGGCCATGACGGCGGCGGGCTTGCCGGTGTCGCGCACCTCCGCGCGGACGAGGTCGTCCGCGCGGGCCTCGACGGCGTCGGCGGCCGCCAGCAGCGCGCGCTGCCGGACGGCCGGGGAGGCGTCCCGCCAGTGTTCGAAGGCGCGGGCGGCGGCGGCGAACGCGGCGTCCACGTCGGACGGCCCGGAGATCGGCGCGGTCGCGTAGGTCTCGCCGGTCGCGGGGTCGATCACCTCGCTCGTCCGGTCGGTGTCCGCGGCGGCGCGCTCGCCGCCGATGATGTTGGGGATCACGGGTTCTCCGGTCATGGGGTCTCCGTCCGGGCCATCGCCGACAGCAGCTCGTAGGCGGCGTGCGCGGCGGCGATCCCGGTGATCTCGGCGTGGTCGTAGGCGGGCGCGACCTCGACGACGTCGGCGCCGACGAGGTTCAGCCCGGCGAAGCCGCGCAGCAGGGCGAGCAGTTCGCGGCTGAGCAGGCCCCCTGATTCGGGGGTGCCGGTGCCGGGGGCGAACGCCGGGTCCAGGACGTCGATGTCGACCGACACGTACACGGGACGGTCCTGCACCCGCGCCCGGACGCGCTCGACGACACCGGGCGTGCCGAGCGCCTCCATCTCCCGGGCGTGCACGATCTGGAAGCCGAGCTCCGCGTCGTCCGCCAGGTCGGCGGCGTCGTAGAGGGGCCCGCGGATGCCGACGTGCAGGCAGCCGGAGCGGTCCAGGAGCCCTTCCTCGGACGCGCGCCGGAACGGGGTTCCGTGTGTCGTCGCCGCCCCGAAATAGGTGTCCCACGTGTCGAGGTGCGCGTCGAAATGGACGACGGCGACCGGGCCGTGCCGCCGCGCGAGGGAGCGCAGCAGCGGGAGCGCGATCGTGTGGTCGCCGCCGAGGGTCAGCAGCCGTCCCGCACGCTCCAGCAGCGCGTCCGCGCCCGCCTCCACCTCCGCGACGGCCGCGTCGATGGAGAACGGATTGACCGCGATGTCGCCCGCGTCCACGACCTGGAGGCGGCCGAACGGCGCGACGTCCAGCGCGGGGTTGTAGGGGCGCAGCAGCCGGGACGACTCGCGGACGTGCGCGGGCCCGAACCGGGCGCCGGGCCGGAAGCTGACGCCGCCGTCGAACGGTACGCCGGTCACCGCGACGTCCACGTCCGACACCTCGTCGATGCGGGGCAGCCGCGCGAACGTGGCGGGTCCCGCGAAGCGGGGCACCACGCTCGCCACGACCGGGCCGACGCGCCCGTCCGTCACCGTGCGGGGCGGGTCGCCGAACGCGGGTGCGGTTCCGTTCCCGGTCACGGGCGCACCGTCCTCTCGGCGGGGTCCTTGCCGCCGGTCCGCCCGCCCGCGTCCGCGGCGAGGAGCTCGGCGGCGGCCCGGCCGCCGGACTCGATGGCGCCGTCGATGAAGGCGCGCCACCTGCGGGCCGTGTGGGACCCGGCGAAGTGCACCCTGCCCTCCGGTCTGCCCAGGGCCAGCTCGTACCTGCCGAACTGGCCGGCGCGGAACGTCGCCCAGGTGCCCTTGGAGTACTCGTCGTCCACCCAGCGGTGCGTGTGCGCGTCGACGACCTCGGCGTCGGGCGCGAAGTCGCGCACCGCGCGCTGCACGTCGGCGAGGTCGTCCGCGTCGACCCGGTCGTGTTCGGGGGCGAAGCACACCAGCACCTCGCCCCGGTCGGTGGTCCCCATCGCGCCGACGTAGTCGAAATCGGTTCCCCAGCCGAATCCGCTGAGGTCGGCCGGGACGTTGCGCGCCAGCGCCCAGATCTTCTGTCCCTGCCCGGCGTGGTTCTCCCGCGACGCGGCGAGCTTGTCGGGGGGCAGCTCCGGGGTGAACCGGATGTCGCCGAGCACGCCGATCGGCACGGTCACCAGGACCCGGCGGGCGCGCACCCGCGCACCGCCCTCGATCGTGACGGTCACCGCCGTCCCGTCGTCGTGCACCGCCCGCACCGGGCTGGACAGGCGCAGCTCCGCCCCGCCGGGCGGGCGCCGGGCGTCCGCCGCGATCGCGTCGGCGAGCGAGACCGTCCCGTCGGTGAACGTGCAGCCGAGGACGCTGGCCCGCACCATCCCCCACAGGGAGTGGTCCATGGCGGCCATCCAGCGGATGATGTCGAGCGCGGACCCGACGTCGTCGCGGGCGTTGGCGCAGCCGCAGAACCAGGAGACCATCAGCTCCCGGGCGTCGCCGGTGAGCCCCGCCTCGTCGGCCCACCGCCCGATCGGCACGTCCAGGTCGGCGAGGTCCTGCTCGCTGAGCGGACGGTCCGGGTCGAGGCGCTCGCTCGCCGCGACCAGCGCGCGGACCGCGTGCTCCAGCGCGCCGTACTCGTCCGGGCCGACCGGCAGGAGGGTGTCGCGCACGGTTCCGTGCGCCGACCACGTGAGCCGGCCCGGCGGGGTGTCGCCGGTGATCCGGACGCCGTAGCGGCGCGCCTCCGCGAACACGTGGGCCTGCTGCGGCACGATCCACGTGCCGCCCATCTCCAGCCCGAACCCGTCGAACGCGTCGGCCTGGTACCAGGTGGAGCCGCCGATGCGGTCGCGGGCCTCGAGGACGAGGACGCGCCGCCCCGCCTCCCGCAGGTCCCGGGCCGCGGTCAGCCCGGAGAAGCCCGCTCCGATGACGATGACGTCGTAAATGCTCATGGTCCTTCCTTCACTGCGTTCCGGTTCGGCCCGGCTGCGCGAGCCGGCCGTGGCTGCGCGAGCCGGTCGACGTGGCGCCGTCCGCCGACCACGGTCAGCAGGACGTCGGAGCCGAGGAGGGCGTCGGGGTCGCCGAACGGGTCGCGGTCGAGCACGATGAAGTCCGCGAGCAGTCCCGCGCGGAGCCGTCCCTGGTCGTGCTCGGCGCGGCACGCCCAGGCCGAGTCGGCCGTCCCGTGCACGATCGCCTCGGCGACGGGCACGGCGAGATGCGGCTCCATCGCGGGCAGCCCGGGGACCAGCGCCGAACGGCGGGTGCTCGCGACGAACATGTTCGGCAGCGGCGGATGCGGGGCGGTCGGCGCGTCGGTGCCGAAGGCGAGGCGGGCACCCGCGGCCGTCATCGCGGGCCAGGCGAACCCGTTCTCCGCCCGGGCGTCGCCCAGCATGGCGTTCCAGTTCGCGCGGATCGCGGGGTCGGCGTGCACCGGCTGCATCGACGCGGTCACGCCGAGGCGGGCGAGCCGTTCGATGTCCTCCTGCGCGGCGTACTCCAGGTGCTCGATCCGGTGGCGCCGGGGCCGGGGCCCGTTCACCCGGCCCGCGTGCTCGATGGCGTCCAGCGCGATGCGGACGGCGGCGTCCCCGATCGCGTGCAGCGCCACCTGCAGGCCCGCGGCGTCCGCGGCGGCCACCGCGGGCGCCAGCACGTCGGCGTCCCAGATCGGGTCGGCGTTGCCGCCGTCCGCGTACGGGTCGCGCATCGCGGCGGTGCAGCCGTCGATGACGCCGTCCACGATGAACTTCACGCCGGTGACGCGCAGCCGGCCGGAGCGGTGCGTCGCGGCGAGTTCGGCGGCCCGCCGCACCTGCGCGAGATGCCCGTCCGGGTCGCCGCCGCGCTGGACGAGCCAGTGACCGGCGACCCGCAGCGGCAGCCGTCCGCTCCGCTCGGCGCGCACGAGCGCCGCCAGGGCCGGTTCGTCCAGGCCCATGTCGACCGCGCCGGTCACCCCGCTGGACAGGTAGCCCCGCACGGCCGCCGCCAGCGCCCGGTCCCGGTCGTCGTCGGTGGTCGCCTTGTGGAGCAGCGGCAGCACGAGCGCGTCCGCGGCCGTCTCGATCAGGTGCCCGGTCGGCTCCCCGGTCTCCGGGTCCCGCGCGACGCGCCCGCCGACCGGGTCCGGGGTGTCGCGGGTGACGCCCGCCTCGGCGAGCGCGGCGCTGTTGAGCCACATCGAGTGGGAGTCGTTGGCTTCGAGGTAGACGGGACGGTCCGGCACCGCCTCGTCCAGCATCCACCGCGCCGGCTCGCCGCCGGGCAGCGCGTCGTAGAGCCAGCCGCGGCCGAGCACCCGCGGCGCGTCCGGACGGCCGTCCGCCCAGGCCCGGACCCGCCGCCGGATCTCCGCCAGGTCGGCGGCGTCGGTGAGCTGCACGCCGAGCTGCGCCTCGCCCGTCTTCAGGACGTGGGCGTGCCCGTCGACGAACCCCGGCAGCACGACCCTGCCGCCCAGATCGAACTCGGCGGCGCCCGGCCCGGCGTGCGCGCGCGCCGACGCGTCGTCGCCGACGTAGGCGAGGCGGTCGCCGTCCACCACGAGCGCCTCCGCCCAAGGCCGCTCCGGATCGCTGGTGAACAGCCTCCCGTTCGTGTACAGCACGGGATCGTCCATGAATGTTCGTCCTTCCTGATTGGTCGCCGCCGCCGAACGCGGGCGGGCCGCCGCGCGGGAGGCGCGGCGGCCGCGCCCGTCACCGATCGCGCGCGGCCTGGGAGCCCTGCCCGCCGTGCGGCGCCGGTTCGTCCGGTGCCGCCACGACCGCCGGCTGTTCGGGCCACCGCCACGACACGAGCAGGTAGCCGACGGCGGTGATGAGCGTGGAGCCGAGCACGGACAGGTCGACGCCTCCGGCGAGCCGCGCCAGCGGCCCGGAGAACAGGCTGGTCTCCACGGCGAGGAGGCCGAACACCGAACCGGCCGCGAACGGCACGACGGCCCGCAGGTTCCAGCCGCCGGTGAACCAGTAGCGGCCGCCGCTCCGCCGCTCGTTGAACACCTGCAGGTCGAGGGGGTCGTAGCCGCGGCGCCGCGTGCGCAGGAACCCGATCAGGATCACGACCGTCCACGGCCCGGCGAACACGTTGAGCACGATGGTCATCGCGGTGATGGAGTCCACGGCGTCCACCACGACCGCGCCGAGGTACACCAGCGCGACCGACGCCGCCGAGGTCAGCACGGTGCTGGGCACGCGCCGCGCGCGGGGGATCAGGGCGCCGAGGTCGAGGCCGCTGGCGTAGACGGCCATCACGCCCTGCCCGAGCCCGCCGACCAGCGCGATCAGCAGGATCGGGACCACGTACCAGTCGGGTGCCAGCGACACCATGCCGTCCGCGTAGGACCCGGTGAAGCCGCCGAACGCGGACGCGGTGAACGCCCCGAACGCCGCCGTCAGCGAGAGCCCGAGGAACAGCCCGCCGCCGCAGGCCAGCAGCACGCGGCGATCACCGTGCCGCCGCGCGACCCGGCGCGTGTAGTCGCCCATGCCGCTCGCGTACGACAGCGGCCCGCCGATCGCGATCACGACGGCGAACACCCACGTCGTCCAGAAGTCGCCGAGGAGGTAGGTCCCGGTGCCCTCCGGCGCGCTCCGGAAGTCCGGCAGGAACGCGGGGATCCCGGCCAGCAGCAGGACGCCGACGACCGGCAGCACGATCCGCTGCATCCCCACCACGGTGCCGTGCCCGTAGAGGGCCACCACGACGATCTCGGCGGCGATCAGCCCGTACGCGATCGCGCGCGTGCCGTCCCCCACCGGCACGCCGAACAGGCGATCGATCCCCGCGACCAGCGCGTCCCCCGACGTCCAGATCGCGATCGCGGCGTAGGCGAGCGCGAACAGCAGGGTCAGCACGGAGCCGATCAGCCGTCCGGTGACGCCGAAGTGCGCGCCGCTCGCCACCGGGGTGCTCGTCCCGGTCCGCGGTCCGAGCAGCCCGAGCGGCGCCACCAGCAGGGTGCCGAGCGCGATCCCGGCGAGGCTGGCGGTGACGGCCGCGGGGAAGCTCAGGCCGTAGGTGATCGGCAGCCAGCCGAACACGATGACGCCGAAGGCGAGGGTCCCGCTGAAGAAGACCGTGAACACGTTGAGCGGTCCCGAGTTGCGCCGGTCCTCGGGGATGTACTCGACGCCGGCCTGTTCGACCCGGCCGAAGCGGTCCGGGTCGCCTGCGCCGGCAGGGGGTTTGGACATGGGCACACTCGCCTTCTCGGAACGCCGGGGGTTCTGTGAGGTAGACGACAGTGTGGGGGCTGACTGAATTTTCAGTCAATACTCGGAGCCCAAGATCTTCCCAGTTCGTCCCGTTTCCGCTGCGGCCGGCCACTGCGGGACGGCCGGCGCTCAGCGCGCGGCGATCACCGGATCGGCCGCCCGCGGCGGCCCGGAATCACTCCGGAAGCTCGGCGCGCACCGTGGCGACGATGTGCGCCCGAGCCTCCTCGGTGGTCAGCGCCCCGGCCAGCCAGAAGTTGCTGAGCCCCTCGACCATCGCGATGAGCCGCACCGCGACCGACCGGGGCTCGGCCGCGCCCGTGATGCTCCCGTCGCGCCGCCCGGCCGCGATGAGCTCGGCCAGCTGCCCGATCCAGTGCTCGGACGCCTCGTTGACGATCGGCCGCAGTTCCTCGTCGAACAGCGCCGCGCCGCGCACCTCGCCCCAGACCACCGAGTTCTCGCGGGTCTGCGCGTCGTCGGCGAACTCGGCGATCATCCGGCGGACGAGCCGCCGCCTGCCGTCCGCGCCGTCCTCCCCGTCCTCGCCGGTCGGCCCGTCCGCCCGCTCCGCCTCCCGCGCGAGCCGGTCGGTGATGTAGTGCATGGTGCTCGTCACCAGGCCGGTGCGGTTCCGGAAGTGGTGGTAGATCAGCGCCGTCGACACCCCGGCCTGCGCGGCGACCTCGTCGACCCGCAGTCCGCGCACCCCGCGGCGCGCGATCACCCGGCATGCGGCGGCCAGCAGCTGAGTTCGGCGATCCGTCACGCCAAGCAACCGTAATCGCGCGGCGGGCCGAGCGCCCACCCGGGACCCCGTCCGCCCAGGCCCGCCCCGCCGGGACGGCCGTGCCGCAGAGCGCGCGGAACGTATCGGCGCATACTTGCCAAACGGTCGCAAGGTCCGCATGATGGCGTTGACATCAGTGTCAACAGCCAGGTGAGGGTCGGTATGCGGGGCATCTTGGTGGCCAATCGAGGAGAGATCGCCGTCCGGATCGCCCGCGCAGCCGCGCAGCTCGGGGTACGGTCCGTCGCCGTGCACGCCCGGGACGACGCGCGGTCCCTGCACACGCGGATCGCCGATGCGGCGCACGAGCTTCCCGGCGAGGGCGTCGCCGCCTACCTGGACGCCGGACGGCTCGTCGAGGCCGCGCGGGCGAACGGGTGCGACGCCGTCCATCCGGGATACGGGTTCCTGAGCGAGAACGCGGGGTTCGCCCGCAGGTGCGCGGAGGCGGGGCTGACGTTCATCGGTCCGCGCCCGGAAGTGCTGGAGCTGTTCGGCGACAAGGCGCGGGCTCGGGCGCTCGCGGCGGAGCTCGGCGTGCCGGTGATTCCGGGGACGCGGGCCGCGACGACGCTCGCCGAGGCGCGGGCGTTCGCGGCGGAGCACGGTCCCGTGATGCTCAAGGCCCTCGCGGGCGGCGGCGGACGCGGGATGCGGGCCGTCACGAGCCCGGACGGGCTGGACGAGTCGTACGAGCGGTGCCGTTCGGAGGCCCTGCAGGCGTTCGGGAACGGCGACCTGTACGTGGAGCGGCTGCTCGCGGCGGCTCGGCACGTCGAGGTGCAGGTGGCGGGGGACGGGTCCGGGACGGTCCGGCATCTGTGGGACCGGGACTGCACCGTGCAGCGCCGGCACCAGAAGCTCGTGGAGGTCGCCCCTAGCCCCGGGCTGGACGCGGACCTGCGCGAACGGCTCCTCGACGCGGCCGTCCGGATGTCGGCGCACGTCCGCTACGAGGGCCTCGGGACGTTCGAGTTCCTCGTGCAGGGTGACGGGTTCTGGTTCATCGAGGCCAACCCGCGCCTCCAGGTCGAGCACACGGTGACGGAAGAGGTCACGGGCGTCGATCTGGTGCAGGTGCAGATCCGGCTCGCGGACGGCGCGTCCCTGCCGGAGGTCGGCCTCGACCGGACGCCCGAGCCGGACGGCTTCGCCGTGCAGGTCCGCGTCAACCTGGAGACGCTCGACGCCGAGGGGGCGCCGCGTCCGAGCGCGGGGACGCTGCGCGCGTTCGTCCCGCCGACCGGACCGGGGGTGCGGGTCGACACGTACGGGTATCCCGGGTACCGGACGAGCCCCCGGTACGACTCGCTCATCGCGAAGGTCATCGCACGTGGGAACACGTTCGGCGCCGCCCTGGCTCGGGCCTACGGGGCGTTGGGCGAATTCCATGTGGAAGGGGTGTCGACCAACGTTCCCCTACTGCAAAGCCTCCTGCGGCACCCGGACGTCGCTAAGGGGAACTGGACCACCACGTTCGTCGCCGACCACATCGCCGAGCTTCTCCGGGACGACCACCGGCGCCTCTACTTCGAACCCGTCGCGGACGAACAGCAGACCGTTCCGTCCACCGCGGCCCCGGACGGGACGGACGCGGTCGTCGCGCCCATGCAGGGCACGGTCGTCGGCCTGGAGGCGTCCGAGGGCGATCGGGTCGCGCCGGGCGCCCGGCTCATGGTCCTGGAGGCCATGAAGATGGAGCACGTCGTCCGGGCGGATTCGGGCGGGATCGTCCGGAAGGTCGTCGCGGCGAAGGGGGACCTCGTCGACGAGGGCGCGCCGCTGTTCTTCGTCGAACCGGCCGACGTGGCGGGCGCGGCGGACGAGCGGGAGGCGGCGGACGACGGCTGGGCGGCCGAGGTGGAGGAGATCCGCCGCCGCCGGGAGCTCGCCCGCCGGATGGGCGGGCCCGAGAAGGTGGCGCGGCAGCACGCGTCGGGACGGCTGACCGTCCGGGAGCGCATCGACCTCCTCGCCGACCCCGGGAGCTTCACCGAGATCGGCTCGCTGACCGGGTTCGCCGAGCACGACGCGGACGGACGGCCCACCTCGCTGCTGCCCGCGAACTTCGTGGCCGGGACCGCCCGGATCGACGGCCGCAAGGTCGTGCTCGGCGCGGACGACTTCACCGTCCGGGGCGGGTCCGGGGACGCGGCGATCCACGCCAAGCAGGTGTACGCCGAGGAGTACGCGCGGGAGATGCGGCTGCCGGTCGTCCGGCTGCTGGACGGCGCGAGCGGCGGCGGCAGCGTCAAGATGGCGGCGGAGGCGGGCTTCACGTACGTCCCGGTGAATCCGGCGTGGGACGCGGTCGTGGACAACATGTCGCTGGTCCCGGTGGTCGCCGCGTGCCTGGGGCCGACCGTGGGGCTCGGCGCCGCCCGGCTCGTCATGTCGCACCTGTCGGTCATGGTGGAGGGAATCGGGCAGCTCTTCACGGCCGGGCCGCCCGTCGTGCGCGGCGGCACCGGCGAGGACCTCACGAAGGAGGAGCTCGGCGGCGCCGGGGTCCATCGGGAGAACGGCGCCATCGAGCGCTTCGTTCACACCGAAGAGGCCGCCTTCGACGTCGTCCGCCGGTTCCTGTCGTACCTGCCGGGCAGCGTCTTCGAACTCCCGCCCGTCTCCCCCGGCACCGACCCGGCCGACCGCCGCGCCGACGACCTGCTGACGGCCGTCCCGCGCAACCCGCGCGCGCCCTACCGCATCGGCCCCATCCTGGACGCCGTGTTCGACGCGGGCTCGGTGTTCCGGTACGCCGAGTACGGCGGCGCGACGGTCACCGCCCTGGCCCGCCTGGACGGCCACCCCGTCGGCGTGATCGCCGCCGACCCGTTCAAGGGCGCCACCATGTCGGTCGAGGGCGCGCAGGCCGTCACCCGCCTGGTGGACCTGTGCGAGACGTTCCACCTGCCCATCGTCAGCCTCACCGACCAGGCCGGGATGACGATCGGGTCGTCCGCCGAACGGCGTGCGACCATCCGGCACGGCGCGCGCGCCATCGCCGCCGTGTACCAGGCGAAGGTCCCCCAGGCCGAGCTGATCCTCCGGCGCGTGTACGGCGTGGGCGGCGCCGGGATCGTGAACCGGCACCGGCCCGGACGGAGCTGGGCGTGGCCGTCGGGCGACTGGGGCTCGCTCCCGGTGCAGGGCGGCATCGAGGCGGCGTTCCGCGCGCACCTGGAGAAGGCCGACGACCCCGAACGCGAACTCGAACGGCTCCGCGCGCAGCTCGCCGCGATCACCTCGCCGTTCCGGACGGCCGAACGCTTCGGCGTCCAGGACCTCATCGACCCGCGCGACAGCCGCGCCCTGCTGTGCGACTGGGTCCGCGACGCCTACCGGCTGCTGCCCGAACTGACCGGCCGCCCGTCGTTCGGCGCCCGTCCCTGACGGAAACCCGCAATACCCTGGACCGATATGGCCAAGACACCCTGGGCGGCCCGCACCGCCCGCGAAGGCAGGGACAGCGCGACCCGCTCCCTGCTGCTCGACTGCGCCGCCCGGGTGTTCGGCCGCATCGGCTACGCCCGCACCACGATCGCCGACATCACCCGCGAGGCCGAGGTCTCCCGCGCCGCGTTCTACATCTACTTCGCGTCCAAGGCCGACGTCTTCGAGGCCGTCGCCCTGCGCGTCCGGGACGCCTTCCTCGCCGCCCACGAACTCCCCGGCGTGGACGCGGACGACCCGCACGAGCTGGCCCGCGAGTCCAGTGCGGCCTTCCTGCGGGCCTGCACCGACAACCTCGAACTGATGACGGTCATCGAGCACCAGGCCCTCGCCGACGCCCGGATCCACCCGATCTGGCGCGAGATACGCGAACGGCCGATGCACCGCACGTCCCGGTACATCGAGCGGCTGACCGTCCAGGGCCGGGCCCGTCCCGCGGCCCCCGCCCACGTCATCGCCGAAGCCACCTACGGAATCTTCACCCAGTTCGCCCACCACGTGGCGGCGAACCCGTCCGAGTACGACGAGACGGTGAACCACCTGACCGCGATGTACCTGCGCCTCCTGGGCATCCCCGAAACGTCAGGGAACTAGCCCGTTCCGTGGGCCGCGCCCACCGCGTACACGAGGAGCGCGGCGAACCGCCGCCACGGGAGCACGTACCCGTTCAGGGGCGTGTAGCCGGGGATCACGACCCCGTCGATCCCCCGCAGGACCCCGGCGACGGACGCCCGGACCTCGCCGTCCGGGGCACCGAGCCGCGCGAGGTACTCGCCGGCGACCGCACCGAGACGATCGTGCACGTCCGCGAGGTCGCGGGCCCGTTCGTCCGTCGGCAGGGACGCGTCGGGGAAGCGGAGCCGCCGGAACCAGCGGTACCGGTCGGCCACGGCCGCGACGAGCCCCAACCGGGACGGCGCCGTCCGTCCGGGCCGGCGCGGCGTCGCGAAGGCCTCCAGGTCGGCGGGCCGCGGCGTCCGGCGTCCCCGCCTTCTCGACCCGGCGGACGGCCGCGAACGCCGCCGCCTCCGCCGGCAGCACCGACCGGCTCGCCTCCAGGACGGCGAGCGCCCGCGGCAGCGCGGGGACGTCGCGGCGGACGTCCGGCAGCGGACGCGCGACCGCCGTGACGTACGCCCACGTCGCGTGGAACCCCAGCGGGGTGGTAACGGCCGACGGCGCAGCGAAGCGCGGCGTACCGGACACGCGGATCCGCCGCCTCGTCGCGCACCAGCCGCGCGTACGCCCCGAACCCCACCGGGCCATTGTCACTCAGCGGAAGGCCGCGGCGTTCCGTACGGCCCACTCGGCGTAGGAGCGCGGCGCGCGGCCGAGGACTTCCTCGACGTGCGGGCTGATCGCGAGCTCCTCGTCCGTCGGCGCGCCCATGATGTCGAGGGTGCCGTCCGCGACGGGCTCCGGCATGACCTGCGACAGCCGCGCCATCGCCTGCTCGCGGGTGAGCTCCGTGAAGCCGAGCCCGACGCCGATCGCGGAGCCGATCGCCGCCGCCTGCTCCCGCGGAGTGACCGCCGCCGGGCCGGTCAGGACGTACGTGCGCCCGTCGTGCCGCTCGTCCTGCAGCGCGGCGACCGCGACCTCGGCGATGTCGGCGGGGTCGACGAGCGGGAGCCCCACGTCGCCGAACGGGGCCGCGACCGTCCGGTCGGCACGGACGCTCGCGATGTGGGCATAGGTGTTGGACGCGAACCCTCCCGGCCGCAGGATCGTCCAGCGCAGCCCGGAGTCGCGGACGGCGTGCTCGAACTCGCGCAGCCGGGCGTGCGAGAGCGCCCGCGGCCTGGTCACGGACGCCTGCGAGGACAGCAGCACCACGCGCCGCACGCCCGCCGCCTCGATCGTCCCGACGAGTCCCTTCGGGCTGCCGGCGCCGGCCAGCAGATCGCCGGCCGGGCAGAGGAACAGTGCCTCGGCACCGTCCAGCGCGGGGCGCAGGCTCTCGGCGTCGGCGAGGTCGGCCCGCACCGCCACGGCCCCGGCGGGCGCGTCACCGATGTGCCGCGACACTGCGGTCACCTTCTCGCCCGCCCCGGTCAGCAGGCGCACCACGGTCCGGCCGACGGTCCCGGTCGCTCCGGTCACCACGATCATGCCGATCTCCTTAAGTAAGTCAGCTAACTAACTCAAAACCGTAGCACGCCTCCCCGACTAAAGTCAGTGGGGTGACTGACTCAACCGGCTCCCGGGCAAGCGACAAGCGCCGCCGGCTGACGGCCGCCGCCGCGCGCGTCCTGCACGAACAGGGCGTCGAGCGCACCACCATCGCCGACATCGCGAAGGCCGCCGACGTCCCGCCCGGCAACGTGTACTACTACTTCAAGACCAAGGACGACCTCGTCCAGGCCGCCCTGCACGAGCACACCGCGAACCTGACCCGCCTCACGAACCGCCTCGACGACCTGCCCGACCCCCTGGACCGCCTGAAGGGCCTGATCGACGCCTGGGTCGGCCGGCGCGACGTCGCGGCCCGCTACGGCTGCCCCACCGGCACCCTGGCCACCGAACTCGACAAGCGCCCCGAAGGCGGACTCGACCTCGAAGCGGCGAAGGTCATGCGCGTCCTCCTTGCCTGGGTCGAGCACCAGTTCCGCGAACTCGGCCTACCCGACCCGCAGGGCCTCGCGATCACCCTCGTAGCCGGCTACCAGGGCATGTCCGTCCTGGCCAACGCCCTCCGCGATCCCGACATCATGACCCGCGAAGGCACCCGCCTGACCCAATGGCTCGACACACTCCCCATCCCAGAACCGTGACAGAGGCCAACGAACCAGCGCGACTCCACCCTCCGACAGTTTGACGCGGTGATTGCGTCACTCTATCATTGCGGCATGCTCTTCCCCACGCCCCGGCTCAACGACCTCGATCGCTTGGTCCTGGAGCAGATCGAGCAGATGCGAACGGAGTTGCGCCACCAGATACGCCGGGTGCCCACGAAGTGGACGGAGGGCCTTCGCAAGTACCTCACGGCAGACGCGGTGGCGGCCTCGAACTCCATCGAAGGGTTCAAGGTGTCCACAGTCGACGTCGTAGACCTGATGGAGGGCGAACGTGACGTCGAATTGTCAGAAGACGACCGCGACGAAACCCTCGCCTACCAGCACATGATGGCCTACATCCAGACGCTCCATAATGCCGCTGACTTCGCCTACAGCAAGGGCTTGCTGAACGCGCTCCACTGGATGCTTCAAGGGCACCGTCACACAGCCTCCAAACCCGCCGGCCAGTGGCGTCGGGGCCCGGTGTACGTCACCGATCCCAGAGATCCGAGCGTCGCGGCGTACACGGCGCCCGACGCCGAAGACGTCCCGGGGTTGATGAACGAATTGGTGGACTGGCTGTCGAACGGCGACGACGCGCATCCGCTGATCAGAGCGGCGATGGCGCATCTCCACCTCATCTCGATCCACCCGTGGAGCGACGGGAACGGCCGGATGTCACGTTCCCTCCAGACCCTCCTGATCGCCCGCGAAGGCGTGCTCGCACCAGAGTTCTCGTCGATCGAGGCATGGCTCGGACGTCCGGGGAACACCTGGGAGTACTACCGGGAACTCAATGCCCGAGGCTCGCACTACCGGCCTGACCAGGACGTCTCCAGTTGGATCAGGTTCAACCTGACCGCCTATCACCAGCAGGCGCAGACGGTCCGGAACAGGCTGGACCGAACTCGCAGGGTGCTGGAACTCCTCACGGACTTCGCCGCCCGGGAGGGGTTGGACGAGCGTCTGGTGGCGGCTCTTCACGAAGTCGCGATGACCGGGAGCGTCCGGCGTCTGCGGTACGAGCACGCCGAAGGTTTGAGCGTGCAGCAAGCGCAGCGCGGCCTGCGCGAACTGACGAGCTCGGGCATTCTCGAATCCGTCGGCCGCACTCGGGCGCGCTCGTACACCGCGGGCCCCCGCTTTCCCGAGCCGGCCCTCACGGCGGCGAGGACCCCCGTGTCACTGACCGACCCTTACCACCGCTGACCAGCTCGTCTCGGCGCAGCCGCATCCGTCCCACACGCGTCACAGATCGACTCGTTGCAGGATCCCGGGCACGCCCGCCGCATGATCTGGACGTGCTTCTCCACACAGCTACGCCAGGCCCGCGCCGACCACGCAGCCGAAGCAACCCGCCAAGCCGAAGGACGCCAACCGGGCGGTCAGGGCCGGCGAAGTCACACAGCGACTACCTTGATGGACTTCCCGCAGAGGATCGTCATGTCGTCCTCATCGGACGTCAGAAGGACCACGGGCCTCGGAGCCTGGAGCGCCGTGGAGGCGACGACCGCGTCGATCGCGTACTTGTGGCCGTTAAGCCGGTGGGCATGAAGCAGGTCGACGGCCGCAATACTGATCTCTTCGGTGACCGGTTCGATGCGGAGCCTGGACAGATACCAGCGAAGCCTGTCCGGCTTGGTCCGAACGTCCTGGGCTTCGATCGGGGTGAGAGCACTGGTCACTACACGGAAGTCGTTGTCCTGTGCTTCGCGGACCAGGGCCGTGACGCGTTGGTCGGCCTGGCACCACTTGGCCAGTCCTTCGCAGTCGAGCACGAGCGTGCCCGCGCTCAGCCTGCTTCGTGACCGGCCCACCCAGCCCCCTCCTGCAACTCGGGCGCCGTTTTGACCGCTCGGAAGAGATCTGCGGCTTCGTCTCGCAGCACCTGCGGGATCGGCCCGGAAGCGTTCTCATTGGCCTGCAGCGCCTCTTCGAGCAGATCCCGCTCAATCTGGCGCTCGACGGCGGCGTCGACGTAGGCAGAGAAACCACGGCGCCCCACCCGTTCACGGACAGCGCGGATGTTTCCGGCTCTCAGCGAGACGCTCGCCTTCACGGCCGGGCCTTCGCCCAGCCCGAACTCCTTCTCCTCCG
Organism: Actinomadura sediminis; assembly: GCF_042675525.1. Classification (NCBI taxonomy): domain Bacteria; kingdom Bacillati; phylum Actinomycetota; class Actinomycetes; order Streptosporangiales; family Thermomonosporaceae; genus Actinomadura; species Actinomadura sediminis. The sequence goes on along the minus strand of NZ_JBHTJA010000074.1, from coordinate 7,858 downwards.
CAGCCATGCCCTCAGATTACTACCTCAAGTAGCAAACCGAGGGCGGCCATCGCTACTCGACCGGGGCCACGCCCACGGGGCAGGAGAGGCCGGTGCCGGCGATGCCGCAGTAGCCGCCCGGGTTCTTGTGGAGGTACTGCTGGTGGTAGTCCTCGGCGAAGTAGAAGTCGGTCGCGGGGGTGATCTCGGTGGTGATCGGGCCGTGGCCGGCGGGTGTGAGGACGGCCTGGTAGGCGTCGCGGGAGGATTCGGCGGCCTCGCGCTGGGCGTCGTCGCGATAGAAGATCGCGGAGCGGTACTGGGTGCCGACGTCGTTGCCCTGGCGCATGCCCTGGGTGGGGTCGTGGGCTTCCCAGAAGACGCGCAGGAGGTCGGTGAAGGTGACCCGGGACGGGTCGTAGACGACGCGGACGGTCTCGGTGTGGCCGGTGAGGCCGCTGCAGACCTCTTCGTAGGTGGGGTTGGGCGTGTAGCCGCCCTCGTAGCCGGCGGCGGTCGAGACGACGCCGGGGGTCTGCCAGAACTTGCGTTCGGCGCCCCAGAAGCAGCCGAGGGCGAACTCGGCGATCTCCACGCCATCCGGGTAGGGCGGGGCGAGGGGGGCGTCCAGGACGTCGTGGCGCGGCGGCACCGGGATGGGTTCGTCCCGGCCGGGCAGCGCCTTCTCCGGGGAGACCATCTGGGTCTTGGCTAGGCCGAACATGCCTTCAGGTTAGCTCTTCGGGCGGGGCGTCGGCGGACCCTGTGGAGCGGATGCGCGGGAGCGGCTAAAGTGCCGGGCGTCACATCCCGATCCGAGGAGTTCCGTTGCGCGTGCTCAGCGTCACTGTGTTGGGGGCCGCCCTCATCGCCGCGGGGCTGGCGGTGCCCGCCGCGGGCGAGGCCACGACCGGTGGGCACGGTGGCGTGACGGTGGATCCCGGGATGGCGCGGCAGGGCGACGAGGTGCGGGTGTCGGTGCCCGGGTGCCGGGCGGGGACGGTGTCGTCCCCGGCGTTCGCGAGCGTGCGGCTGGACGAGGGCGTCGGGTCGGCGGTCGTGCGGGAGGGCGTCGAGTCCGGTACGCACACGGTGCGGGTGCGGTGCGGGGACCGGGCGTTCTCCGGGGCGTTCCGGGTGACGAGCCGGCTCACGTGGCCGCCGCTGCTGCCCGCCGGCTGACCCGGTCGCCGCTTTACCAGACTCCGGCGTTTTCCAGAGAATTGACCGGGCCCTCACCTTTCCAGTGATGGGCAATTTGTCCGTTTTGCTCCGTTCGCGAGACGTATTGGCGTGATGGCGGACGGTAAAGGCCGCCGTTCGCCCACGCGTGACCTGCGCCGTTGCGGCCGACTCGTCTCGGGCGTTGAGACAAGCTTCCCAGTCAGTGATAAAGGTCACGCTGTCGTGATTGAAATTTCTGCCTCCTCGCCCCTTGAAGGCGTTAATTGATCATGTGATACTCCCAGCGAAAGCTACAAATCACCCCAAGCTTCTTTAAACGCCCAACTAGCGCGAAACCGGCTCGTCGAGCGGTGACCGCCCGCCGCTCCGACGAGCTCGACTCCGGACCGAGGAGCAGTCGGAAGTGGCCGTAGACGTTGGTGCCGTTCCCGCCCGGAAAGCCGTGACCTTCCCGCTTCATCGCACGCTCTCCGGGTTCGTCCGTGACCCGCTGGAACAGCTGGAGAAGATCGGCGCGGAGGGGGACGGCCGCCTCGTGCGGCTCGACCTCGGCGCCTCCCGCCCCTACCTGGCGACCCACCCCGACCACGTGCAGCAGGTGCTCCGCCGCGAGTCGGAGAACTTCCAGCGCGACGGGGTCTTCTGGCGGCCGCTCCGCGACCTGATGGGCGACAGCATCCTCGCCGAGGGCGCCGAATGGGAGCACAGCAAGCGCGTCCTCCAGCCGGTGTTCACCACCCGGAACGTCAACCGGCTGACGGGGTTGATGGCCGAGGCGATCAACGACGCGGTGGACAAGCTCCACGAGCCGGCCCGGGAGGGGCGGCCGATCGACGTGATGCCCGAGATGGGGCGGATCGTCAACGAGACCGTGATCAAGGTCCTGTTCGGCGACAAGATCTCGCCGCGCGAGGCGAACCTGATGATCCCGACGTTCGACCAGGTGGCGACGTCCATCACGTTCCGCTTCCTGCTGCCGTTCGTTCCCCGGGCCATCCCGATGCCCGGCGACAAGAAGTTCAAGACGGCCGTCCAGATCATGGACGACACCCTGTACGAGCTCGTCGACCGCTACCGGGACGATCCGGGCGAGGGCAGCGACATCTTCACCGCGCTCTGCGAGGCCCGCATGGCCGAGGGCAGCGGGCTGGACGACGAGTGGGTGCGCAACAACCTGCTCGCGATGTTCGCGACGAGCACCGAGACGACGACGCTCGCGCTCACCTGGCTGTGGCCGCTGCTGCACGACCACCCGGAGGTCGAGGAACGACTCTTCCGGGAGATCGACGAGGTCGTCGGCGGGGAGCGCGTGCGTCCCGAGCACCTGAGCGACCTGCCGTACGTCGCCCAGGTGGTCCAGGAGCTGCTCCGCCTCTACCCGGTCGGCTGGATGTTCCCGCGGATGGCGACCAGGCCGACGAACCTGGGCGGGGTCGACATCAAGCCCGGCGACGCCGTGCTCATCAGCCCGTTCCTCACCCACCGCCTGGCGTCGGTCTGGGACCGTCCGCTGGAGTTCGACCCGGACCGGTTCACCCCGGAGAACGCGCGCAAGCACCACCGGTACGCGTACTTCCCGTTCGGCGGCGGCCCGCACCAGTGCATCGGACGGCACGTGTTCAACGTCGAGGCGCGGATGATCCTCGCGGCGCTGCTCAGCCGGTTCCGGCCGCGGCTGTCGGAGGCGGTGCCCGCGATGCCGCGGATCGGCGCGACGCTGCGGCCGCGGCAGCCGATCGAGATGAACCTGACCCCCGTCGGACGGGACTCGTGACCGCCCCGGCATCGTTCCGGGACTTCGCCGCCGCAGACGGGATGCGGGACGCCCGGACGAGCGGGACCGTCATGGCGCAGGCCGTGAAGTGCGCCCGGGACCTCGCCCGGTGCGCCGACGAGCACCCCGACCTGTTCGACGCCAAGCCGATCGACGAGACGCTGTTCAATGCCGTCGCCTGCGCGAACGCGTTCGGTTCGCCGTGGCTGGCGGCGGACGGGCTGCAGATCGCGGCGCGCACCTCGCTGTGGATCTTCGGCCTGGACTGGCTGGTGGACCATGTCGCGACGTCGCGCGCGGAGGTCGAGGACGTCAACCGGCGCTGCCTCGCCGTCGCCGCGGGCGGCGACCCGGTGCCCGGCGACGGGCTCACCCGGTTCCTCGCCGAGATCCGGGACGAGGTCGCGGCGGCGCCCGCGTTCGAGCGGCTGCGCGGCGACTGGCTGGCGCAGCTCGGCCGGCTGCTGGACTGCGGGGCCCGCGAGTGGGCGTGGAAGGCCGCCCGCTCGTCCGGCGGCGCCCCGTCCGGGCCGACGTTCGAGGAGTACCTCGACAACGCCGACAACTACGGGTCCGCCTGGGTCAACATCTCGCACTGGACGGTCCATGCGGACCGGGGTGTCCTCCGGCACATCGGCGAGCTGCAGGTCGTGAGCCGGGAGGTGCAGAAGATCCTCCGGCTGCTCAACGACCTCGCCACGTACGAGCGGGACGTGACGTGGGGCGACCTGAACGCGCAGATGCTCGGCGCCGACCGCGACCGGATCACCGCACGGATCGGCGAGCTCGTCGACCGCTGCCGGGAGCTGACCAGGCCGCTGCGCGCCGACTGCCCGGAGGCGGTCGCCTATCTCGAACGGCAGATCGGGTTCAGCACCGGCTTCTACGAGATGAGCGACTACTGGGGATCGCTGTGACCATCGAGGAGATCGGGTCGCGGCGCACCGGTGCGTCCGCCGCGACCGGCGGGCGGCGGAGGGCGGCGGGCCGGCTGGGCAGGGCGGCCGACGAACTGGTCGCGGACCTGGTCGCCCGGCCGTGGGGACGATCGTCGGCGTCGGTCTACGAGACCGGACGGCTCGTGGCGCTGGCTCCGTGGCTGACCGGGCACGCGAAACGGCTGCGCTTCCTGCTGGCGGGGCAGCGCGCCGACGGCGGCTGGGGGCCTCCTCATCCGGGCTACGCGCTGGTCCCCACCCTGAGCGCGGCCGAGGCCCTGCTCTCGGCGCTGTGCGGCGGCCGCCCGTGGCCGGACGGCGTCGGCCGTGCGGAGACGGCGCGCGCGGCCGGGCGCGCGCTGGACGCGCTGGCGTCCGTCCTGGACGGCGGGCTGCGGGACGTTCCCGACATGCCGGCCGTCGAGCACATCACTCCGGCGCTCATCGAGTCGATCAACGGCCATCTCGACCGGCTGCCGCCGGACGTCCCCCCGGGCCTCGCGCGCTGGGCGGGCCGCAGGCTGGCGCCGCCCGCCGGGATGGACGGCGCGTTCCTCGCCGCGCTCCGATCCCATCTGGTGGACGGCGGGAACGTCCCGACGAAGCTGCTGCACGCGCTGGAGATCGCCGGCCCGGCGGCCCGGCGGGCCCGCTCGGTGGTGCCCGAGCCGCTGGACGGGCCGGGCGCGGCGAACCTCGCGGACGGGGCCGGCGCGCCGCCGTTCGCCATGGTGGGCGCGTCGGCGGCGGCGACCGCGGCCTGGCTCGGTCCGGACGAACCGGGCACGACGGGCGAGGAAGGGGCCGTCCGGCGCTACCTGGAGGCGGCGGTCGCGGAGCATGACGGCCCGGTCCAGGTGGCCGTTCCGGTGACCAACTTCGAGCGCGGCTGGGTGCTGGGCTGGCTGGCGCGGGCGGGGCTCGCCCCGGAGGCGCCGGCGGGCCTGCTGGCGGAGCTGCGCGCGTCGCTCGGCGAGCACGGCGCGCCGGGCGGGACGGGCCTGCCCCCGGACGCGGACAGCAGTTCGGGCGTCCTGTACGCGCTGGCCGTGCTCGGCGCGCCGCACCCGCCGGATCTGCTCTGGGAGTACGAGACCGAGACGCATTTCTCCAGTTGGCCGGGCGAGAATGGCCGTTCCGTCACGACGAATGCCCACGTGCTGGAAGCATTTGGGCAGTACCGGGCGAGCACCGGTTCCGACCCGTCCGGACGTTACTCGGCGACGATCCGAAAAGTGGCGTCCTGGCTGGTGGAACAGCAGTTCGCGGACGGCCGGTGGGAGGACCGCTGGCACGCCTCCCCGCTATATGCCACCGCCTGCACGGCGATGGCCCTGGACGCGTTCGGCGGGCCGGAATCGTCCGGCGCGGTGGCGCGGGCCGTTCGCTGGACGATCGGCGCGCAGCGTCCCGACGGTTCGTGGGGCCGCTGGGGCGGGTCCGCGGAGGAGACCGCCTACGCGCTCCAGATCCTGGCGCTCGTCCGGACGGACGGCGCCGGGACCCTCCAGGACGCGCCGGGCGGCGCGGGCGGTGTCGCCGGCGCGGTGGCGCGCGGTGCGGCGTACCTGCGCACGGCGACCGGGGCGTGGTGGAACGAAACCGGGGACGGGTTCGCGGAGGCCCCCTCCGGGCTGCCGACTCTGTGGCATGATAAGGATCTCTATAACCCCATAACGATCGTCCGCGCCGCCGTAGTGGGTGCGCTTCACCTCGCCGGAGATGGACGCGCCGCAAGCGCCGGGTGAATTGCACCACACGATTCCCCGGCGGTTCTGTACCGCTCATGAGGTAAACGATTCACCTTGAGCGGTTTTGGTGGCGTTGGTAAGGTTCAGCCGGTGCGCCGACCGTTCGGACGGCGTTCCTCGCACACCGCCACCACGTGTCTTGCAGCCGAGATCGACTCCCCCTCGCATTGCAGGCACCTTGACAATTGTTGGGGCGATCGTAATGCGTTTCCGCAACTCACGTCTGCGGACCAAGATTGCGGCTCTGCTGGTGTCGCTGTCGGCACTCTGGGTCTTCGCCGCCTGGGTGACCGTGCGCGACGGCGTCAACCTGCTGTTCGTCAACACGCTGGACAGCGTGGTGGGCCCCAGCGACCCGCTGCTGGTCGAGTTGCAGGCGGAGCGCCGCATGACGGTGACGATGCTCGCCTCCGGCCGGCTGCAGCCGGCCGAGCTCAAGGCTCAGCGCGCCCGCACCGACAAGGAACGCGCCGTCGTCATCGAGAAGGCGCTCAGCGGCAGCGTCCGCCGCGCCGGCACCGACGAGATGGACGAACGCCTCGACACCATGGTCGAGCTCCTGCGCGAACTCGACCGGGACCGCCGGGCCGTCGACGCCGGCGCCGTGAACCGCGGCGAGGCCATCGACGCCTACTCGGACGTCATCGAGTCGATCTTCCACATGTACGAGGCGACCACCTCCCTCGACGACCACGAGTTCACCCAGGACCTGCGCGGGCAGATCCTCACCAACCGGACCTGGGAGCTGCTCTCCAAGGAGGACGCGACCATCGCCGGCGTCCTGGCCTCCGGGCAGGTCGGGCCCGCCGACCAGGCCGAGATCGCGCAGATCATCGGCGCCCGCCGGCTGAACTTCGAACGCGCGCTGGTCGACCTGGAGACGTCCGACGCGCAGGCGTGGCGGGAGATGCGCGCCAACCCGCACCTGCGCGCCGTCCGCGGCCAGGAGGACGCCCTGCTGATGGGCCCCCGCAAGGGCTACCGCCCGCGGATCGGCGCCCAGGAATGGCAGGCCGCCGCCCAGCCGGCCCTGGCGACCATGCGGCAGACGATCCAGGACGCCGGCGACCGGCTCGTCGACCGCGCCACCCCGATCGCCGCCGGCGTCGTCCTGCGGCTGGCCCTGGCCGGCGGTCTCGGCCTCCTCGCGGTCATCGCGTCGATCATCGTGTCGATCACCACGGCCCGGGCGCTCGTCCGGCAGCTCGAACGGCTGCGCAACGCGGCGCTCGAGCTGGCCGAGCAGCGGCTCCCCGGCGTCGTCGAACGCCTCGGGCACGGCGAGAAGGTCGACGTCGCCGCCGAGGCCCCGCCGCTGCAGTTCGGCAGCGATGAGATCGGCCAGGTGGGCCGCGCGTTCAACGTCGTCCAGGAGACCGCGATCCGCACCGCCGTCGAGCAGGCCGAGCTGCGCCGCGGCATCCGCGACGTCCTGCTGAGCCTCGCCCGCCGCACCCAGACGCTCGTCCACCGGCAGCTCACCATGCTCGACACGATGGAGCGGCGCCGCGACATCGAGACCAAGGAACTCGAGGAGCTGTTCCGGCTCGACCACCTCGCGACCCGGATGCGGCGCAACGCCGAGAACCTCATCGTCCTCTCCGGCGCCCTCCCCGCCCGCGGCTGGCGCAACCCGGTGCCGATGGTGGACGTCGTCCGCGCCGCCGTCGGCGAGGTCGAGGACTACACCCGCGTCACCGTCCTGCCGTTCGGCCCGATCGGGCTCGCCGGGCGCGCCGTCGGCGACGTCACCCACCTGCTGGCGGAGCTGATCGAGAACGCGGTGTCGTTCTCCCCGCCGGACACCGTCGTGCAGGTCGGCGGCCACCTCGTCGGCAACGGCTTCGCGATCGACATCGAGGACCGCGGGCTCGGCATGACCGACGAGAAGCTCACCGAGATCAACCAGCGGATCGCCGACCCGCCCGACTTCAACCTGCAGAGCTCCGTGCAGCTCGGCCTGTTCGTGGTCAGCAAGCTCGCCGAGCGGTACGGCCTGCAGGTGATGCTGAAGCGCTCCGCGTACGGCGGCACCACCGCGGTCGTCGTCATCCCGAGCGAACTCATCGTCGAGCAGCCCGACGACCGCCGCGTCCCCGCGCAGCGCCCCGCCGCCAAGGGCGCGGTGACCACCCCGAACGGCCTTGAGGTCCGGCAGCCGGCCGGCGTCGCCGCGGCGACCGCCGCGCCCGCCGCGCCCGCGGCCGGGCCCGCGCTGGTCGCGGTGCCCG
>NZ_JBHTJA010000073.1:0-34331 GCF_042675525.1 Actinomadura sediminis | reverse complement strand
GTCGCGCGCGCGCTCGCCGGCGCGGCGGACGCCGCCGGGCGGCGGCTCGGCGGGCTGGTGACGAGCGGGCGCTGCTTGCCGTGCTTGGGGCCGAGCCAGCCGCGCCGGCTGGGCAGGGTGAGGCCGCCGATGACGCCGCCGACCAGGACGAGCGCGGCGCCGAGGATCAGCCCGGACGAGGTGCCCGCGCGGAAGACCTCCAGTTCGGCGGCGCTCGCGCCCTCCTCGGGGACGTGGTGGATGAGCAGCCCGACGATCGCGATGCCGAACGCGCCGGACGCCTCCCGGATGACGTTGATGACGCCGCTGGCGACGCCCGCGCGCCGCTCGGGAACGGCCTTGAGCACGTACATGACGAGCGGCATGCCGAGGGCGGCGCCGACGCCGACGAGCATGACGCCGGGCATGAGGTCGGCGTAGCCGTCGCCGCGCTCGATCGTGGAGAACAGGAACATGCCGAGGGCCATCAGCGCCATCCCGCCGCCGATCGCGGGGCGCGGGCCGATCTTGGCGGCGAGCAGGAACGCGACGGGCGTCAGCACCATGATCGTGATGGCCGGGGGCAGCATGACGAGGCCCGCCTGGGGCGGCGAGAAGTCCAGGAAGCGCTGCAGGAACGTCGCGGAGTAGAACATCATGCCGTTGAAGCCGATGCCGTACAGCATCTGCGACAGCAGCCCGCCGGTGAAGACGCGGTTGCGGAAGAACCGTATGTCGATCATCGGGTCGGGCGCCCAGCTCTCGACCATGATGAAGCAGACGAGCGCGATGAGCCCGAGGGCGAAGACGGCGAGCACGGACGGGTCGCCCCAGCCGTGCTTGGTGCCGGTCTCCAGCGCGTAGATGAACGCGAACAGCATCGTCGCGGAGATGAGCACGCCGGGCAGGTCGACGCGGGCGTCCTTGTTCTCGCCGTGCCCGGTGAGGGTGAACAGGCCGAGCAGGATCACCAGGATCCCGGGCACGATGTTGATCAGGAAGATCCAGCCCCAGTGCCAGTGCTGGACGATGACGCCGCCGATCGTCGGGCCGAGGGCGGTGGCGCTGGACGCGGCGCCGATCCACACGATGTTGCCGATGGAGCGCTGCTTGTCGTTGCGCCCGACGGTGACCATGACCTGCGTGGCGGGGAGGGCGAGCGCCGCCCCGGCGCCCTGCGCGATGCGGGCCAGGATCAGGACGTCGGTGGACTGCGCGAGCCCGCAGACGGCGGACGCGGCGGTGAACACGACCATGCCGGACGTGAACGTCATGCGGGGCCCGTAGACGTCGGTGAGCCGGCCGCCCGCGATCATCAGGCACGAGAACATCAGGATGTACCCGGTGGCGACCCAGTCCTTGGCCGAGTCCGACATGTCGAGGTCGGCCATGATCGTGGGCAGCGCGTTGAAGACCACCGTGTTGTCCATGGTGATCATGAATGCGCTGACGGCGACGACCGCCAGCGCCCATCGGTATCTGCCCCGGGTCAACGGTGCACGCGGCGTGATCTCTCCCCGCGCGCGGGAAATCCGCCGCTACCCCCTAAAATGTCTCGTCGGACTATTGTTACTTTTGGTTCATTAGTCGTTACCCATCACATCTGCGGGATGGGTGTCTCAACTATCCCATCAGGCCACATTGGTTACTACCGAGTCTTGTCATCACCGTGACAAGTGGCTGCGGAGAAAAGTGGTCTGGATGCGCATCGTGAGCCGGTCAGGGTGGGACAAAGTGGGTGCCTCGCTTCGATGAACGATCCCGGTTTCATGGGGGGAACCCACCGCATGCCAAGCAACGATCGTTCCGGAGCCGCGCGGGACACCCCGCAGGATCGGGCTCGGATCAGCGAGGATTCGATTCGCCGGCACCTGATCGAGCAGATCGCGCGTCGCTCCCGGACCACCGCCGACCAGATCGATCCCGACCGCCCGCTCGAGGAGTTCGGGCTCGCCTCCCGCGACGCCGTCGCGATCGCGGGCGAGCTCGAGCAGATGCTCGGCCGGTCGCTCCCCGCCACCCTCGTCTGGGAACACCCGACGATCAACAAGCTCTCGGTGGCCCTCGCGTCCGGCGCCGACCTCGCCGCCGCCGCGAGCGCCGAACCGGCGGCGCCGCCCGTCCCGTCCCGATCCCCGGCCGCGGACGAGCCGATCGCCGTCGTCGGCATCGGCTGCCGCTTCCCCGGCGGCGACCGCGACCTGACCGGCCCCGCCGACTACTGGCGGTTCCTCACCGGCCGCGGCGACGCGATCCGGGAGGTCCCGGACGGACGCTGGGACCCGTTCGACGACGGGTCGCCCGAGGTCGGCGACCTGCTCGCGAACACCACCCGCCACGGCGGCTTCCTGGACGACGTCGCCGCGTTCGACGCGCAGTTCTTCGGCATCACGCCGCGCGAGGCGGCCGTCATGGACCCGCAGCAGCGGCTCGTCCTCGAGGTCGCGTGGGAGGCGTTCGAGCACGCCGGGATCGGCCCGGCGTCGCTGCGCGGCAGCCGCACCGGCGTGTTCGTCGGCGTGTCCGCGCCCGAGTACGCGGCGTTCACCGCGTCCGACCCGGCCGCGCTGGAGCCGTTCACCGCGACCGGCGCGGCGCTCAGCATCATCGCGAACCGGCTGTCGTACCTGCTGGACCTGCGCGGCCCCAGCATGATCGTCGACACCGCGTGCAGCTCGTCGCTGGTCTCGACGCACCTCGCGGTGCAGGCGCTGCGGCGCGGCGAGGCGGACGTGGCGCTCGCGGGCGGCGTGAACCTGCTGCTCTCCCCGACGGTCACGATGACGTTCGACCTCGCCGGGGGCACCGCCGCCGACGGGCACTGCAAGGCGTTCGACGCGTCCGCCGACGGGATGGTCCGCGCGGAGGGCTGCGGCGCGGTCGTGCTGAAGCGCCTGTCGGACGCGCGGCGCGACGGCGACCGGGTCCTCGCGGTCGTCCGGGGCAGTGCCGTCAACTCCGACGGCCGCTCCAACGGGCTCGTCGCCCCCAACTCCGAGGCGCAGCGGGCGTTGCTCCGGGACGTGTACGCGTCCGCCGGGATCGACACCCGCGAGGTCGACTACGTGGAGGCGCACGGCACCGGCACGTTCCTCGGCGACCCCATCGAGGCGAAGGCCGTCGGCGAGGTCCTCGGCGCGGGCCGCTCCCCGGACGAGCCCCTCCTGCTCGGCTCCGCGAAGTCGAACCTCGGGCACATGGAGTCCGCCGCGGGCGTCGCGGGCCTGATCAAGGCCGTCCTCGCGCTGCACCACAAGGTCATCCCCCCGAGCGCGCACTACAGCGAGCCGAACCCGCACATCCCGTTCGACGACCTGCGCCTCTCCGTCGTCGCCGAGGAGACGCCGTGGCCCGACCGCGGGCGCCCCGCCCGCGCGGGCGTGTCCGGTTTCGGCTTCGGCGGGACGAACGCGCACCTCGTCCTCGAGGAGGCGCCGGCGCACGAACCGCGCGTCCAGCCCGCGGCCGTCCGCACGTTCCCGCTCTCCGACACCGCCGACGACCGCGTCCGCGACCACGCGTCCGTCCTCGCGGCCTGGCTGCGCGGCGCCGACGTCGGACTCCCCGACCTCGCCCGCACCCTGCACCGCCGCGCCGGACGCGGCCGGGCCCGCGCCGCCGTCGCCGCCCGCGACCGCGCCGGCCTGATCGACGGGCTCACCGCGCTCGCCGAGGGACGCCCCCACCCGGGCGTCGTCACCGGCTCGGCGCTCGGCGCGCCCGGCCGTCCCGTCTGGGTGTTCTCCGGGTACGGGGCGCAGCGCGCGGGCATGGCGCAGCGGCTCCTGGAGGAGGAACCGGCGTTCGCCGAGGCCATCGACGACCTCGACGGGCTGTTCGCCGAGGAGGGCGGCCCCGCCCTGTGGGACCTGCTCGAGTCCGGCGCGAAGCCGGACGGTCCCGCCGAGACGATGCCGGTCCTGTTCGCGATCCAGCTCGGGCTCGCCCGCATGTGGGCGTCGTACGGCGTCACGCCCGGCGCGGTCATCGGCCACTCGATGGGCGAGGTCGCCGCGGCCGTCGTCGCCGGGGCGCTCACCCCGCAGGACGGCGTCCGCGTCATCTGCCGCCGCTCCCGGCTCCTCACCCGCCTCGTCGGCGGCGGCGCGATGGCCGTGCTCGGCGCGTCCGCCGCCGAGGTCGAGGCCCTCGCCCGCGACCTCCCGGACGTCTATGCGGCCGTCCACTCGTCGCCGAGGCAGACGGTCGTCACCGGCGACGCGGACCAGGTCGCCGAGATCGTCGCCCGCGCCGAGGCCGAGGGCCGCCTCGCCCGCAAGGTGCAGGCCGAGGGCGCGGGCCACTCCCCGCAGGTCGACCCGCTCCTGCCCGAGCTGCGCGAGCTGCTCGCGGGCGTCGGCGCCGAACGGGGCACGCCCCTCGCCGACGGGATCGCCCTCTACACCACGGCCCTGGACGACCCGCGCGCGTTCGCCGCCGCGGACGCGACCCTCGACGCCGGGTACTGGGCGTCGAACCTGCGCAACCCGGTGCGGCTCACCGACGCGGTCGCCGCGGCCGCCGAGGACGGGTACCGCACGTTCGTCGAGGTCAACGCGCACCCGATCCTCGCGCACGCGGTCGGGGAGACCCTGGACGGCACCGGCGCGTTCGTCACCCACACCCTCAAGCGGGCGCCCAAGGGGCAGGAGACCGACGACACCCTCACCTTCCACGCGCAGCTCGCGTCCCTCGCCGCGCACGGCCACGCCGTCGCCGCGCCCGCGGACGGCGCGATCGTCGACGTCCCGGTCTCGCCGTGGCGGCACGAGCGGCACTGGGTCGACCTCTCCGCGCGCGCCGACCGGGGCCGCGACGAGCACCCGCTGCTCGGCGCGCACGTCGAGCTGCCCGGTGAGGACCGGCACGCGTGGCGCGCCGACGTGGGCCTCGCCGCCCGCCCGTGGCTCGCGGACCTCGCCGTCCACGGGCTGCCCGTCCTGCCGGCCGCCGCGTGCGCCGAGATGGCCCTCGCCGCCGGCGCGAGCGCGCTCGGCACCGACGCCGTCCGCGTCAACAGCCTGTGGATGGAGCGCCCCCTCGCGCTCGCCGACAGCACGATCGTCACCACGACCTACACCGAGGCCGAGCAGCGCGTCGAGATCCACGCCCGCACGCCCGCCGGGACCTGGACCCGGCTGGCCAGCGCCGACGTCGGCGAGGACCACCGCGCCCTCGTCACCGGCCCCGCCGGGAACGTGGACGACCTGCCCGAGGTCGCCGCCGCCGAGCGCGGCAGCCGCCACTACCGCCTGCACCCCGAGGTCTTCGACCGGTGCCTGGCCGTCCTGTCCGCCGAGGCCGCGGCCTTCGCGGGCGAGGACGGCGTGTGGCTCGCCGAGACCATCGGCGGCCTGCGCGTCCACGGCCCGACGCACCGCGGCGGCCGGGTCCGCGCCACCGCCCGGCGGGACGAGGAGGGCATGACCGGCACGGTCGTCCTGCTCGGCCCGGACGGCGAGGTCCTCCTCGAGGCCGCCGGCATCGCGCTCCGCCGCACCGGCCGCCCCGACGTCCCCGTCCCCCTCCACGACAAGCTCGTCGAGCTCGTCTGGGACGAGTCCCCCCTCACCGGGGACGCCGCCGACCCGGACGCCGCGCCCGCCGAGGCCGCCGCGGACGGCGCGGTCGGCGCCGACGGCGGGGAGCGGCGCGCGTGGCTGGTGCTGGCCGAGGACGACGACGCGCTCGCCGGGGCGACCGCCGCCGCGCTCGCCGAGCGCGGGCACCGGGTCGTCCGGCACCGGCTCGGCGCGGCGCCGCCCGACGACCACCCGATGGACGAGCACGCGGTCGCGGGCGTCGTGCTCGTGCCGTCCGCCGGGCTCGTCGACGAGGAACTCGTGCTCACCGTCGCGCGGGTCAGCCGCACGCTGCCCGACGGGCCCCGGCTGTACGTCGCGACCCGCACCGCCGTGCCCGTCCTGGACGGCGAGGCGGGCGAGCCCGCGCACGGGTTCGTCCGCGCGCTCACCCGCGTGCTGGCGTTCGAGCGGACGGTCCAGCGCGCGACGCACGTGGACGTCGACCGGCCCGCCGACCTCGTCGCCGAACTGCTCGCGGACGGCGCCGCGCGGGAGGTCGCGTGGCGCGGCGGCGTCCGGTACACGGCGCGGCTGGCGCCCGGCGCGGCGCTGGAGCCGCCCGCGCGGCCGGGGCGGATCGTGCGGCGCGGCGGCGCCTACGTCATCACCGGCGGGTACGGCGGGATCGGCCTGGTCACCGCGCGGCTGCTCGCCGAGCGGGGCGCGGGACGCATCGTGCTGTCGGGCCGCCGGGGCCCGGACGACGCGGCCGAGAAGGTGATCGCGCGGCTGCGGGAGAGCGGCGTCGACGTGGGCATCGTCCTCGGCGACATCGCGGCGCCCGGCACCGCCGAGCGGCTGGTGCGGGTCGCGCAGGAGGGCGGCGTCCCGCTGCGGGGCGTCGTGCACGGCGCCGGCGCCATCGACGACCGGCTGATCGCCGACCTCGGGCCGGACGACCTCCACCGGGTGTGGACGGCGAAGGTGGAGGGCGCGCGGCGGCTCAGCGAGGCCACCTGGGACCTCGACCTCGACTGGCTCGTCATGCACTCGTCGGCGGCGGCGCTGCTCGGCTCGCCGGGGCAGGGCGCGTACGCCGCGGCGAACGCCGCGATCGACGCGCTCGTGGCGTACCGGCGGGCGCACGGCAGGCCCGGCACGACCGTCAACTGGGGCACCTGGTCCCGGGTCGGCGGCGCCGCCGACCTCGCGGTCGCGGTGATCGAGCCGATCAGCCCGGAGGAGGGCGCCGAGGCGCTCGAGGCCCTGCTGGTGCACGACCGTCCGGCGGCGGGCGTCCTGCGGTTCGACCCGGCGGCCGCGGTCGGGCTGTTCCCCGAGATCCGGAACATGCCGTACTTCGCGGCGCTCACCGAGGCGGCGGGCGAGCAGGCCGACACCGGCGACTGGCCGGGCGTCGACGCGCTCGGGGAGCTGCCGCCCGCCGAGGCGCGCAAGGCGATCGCCGCGCAGGTCAGGTACCGGATCGCGTCCGTACTGGGATTCGAGCCGCAGCGCCTCGATCCCGCGGTCCCGCTGACCGACCTCGGGCTCGACTCGCTCGTCGCCGTCCGGATCAAGAGCGGCGTCGAGCACGACCTCGGCCTGACCGTCCCCGCGTCGGTGCTGCTGCAGGGCGCGAGCGTGAACGTGTTCGAGGAGTGGGCGGCCGGCGAGCTGGGCCTCGGCGACGCGCCCGCGCCGCCCGCGGCGGCCGCGGCGAACGCCGAAGCCGGGTACGTGATGCCGCGCGACGCCGCCGAACGGCTCGCCGTCCGGATCTTCGAGGACGTCCTCGGGGTCGACCGGGTCGGCGTCACCGCGGACTTCTTCGCCGACCTCGGCGGGACGGACGCGCAGGCCGACCGGCTCGTCGCGGCGGTCGTCGAGGAACTCGGCGGCGGCCGGCCGGCCGGGGAGGACGGCGCGGTCACGCGCGCCGGACTGCTCGCGACGGCGACGGCCGAGCACGTCGCGGAGTTCCTCCGCGCCGCCGACGAGGAGGCCGCACGGCAGACCGTCCGCCCGCTCAAGACCACCGGCACGCGGCGCCCGCTCTTCATCGCGCACCCGGCGGGCGGCACGACCGCCTGCTACCGGCAGCTCGTCGACCTGCTCGGCGCCGACCAGCCGGTGTACGGGCTCGAACGGTTCGAGGACGCCCCGCCCGTCGAGGAGCGCGCCGCCCGGTACGTCGCGCACCTGCTGGAGGCGCAGCCCGAGGGCGCGTTCCGGCTCGGCGGCTGGTCGTTCGGCGGCGTCCTCGCCTACGAGACGGCCCGGCAGCTCCGCGCGGCCGGACGCGAGGTGGAGTTCGTCGCCCTGTTCGACGCGGGGCTCCCCCTCCCCGTGGACGACGAGTCCGACACGCTCGCGCGCCGGTTCTCGGCGTTCGCCGACTACATCAACGAGACGTACGGCCTGGACGTCGCGCTCACCTACGAGGAGCTGTCCGGGCTGGACGAGGAGGCGCAGTTCGCGCTGGTCATGGAGCGGGCCGCACCGCTGGTGGATCACATTCCGCCGGCGGCGCTCACCCACCAGCTCACGTCCCACCAGGACACCCGATCCCTGGAGGCGTACCGGCCGGGGCCGTACGACGGCCGCGTCATCCTGTACTACGCGCCCGAGGAGACGCCCTGGGCCGTCCGGGACGCACGTTACGTCCTCGACGGGACGAACGGGTTCGGCGGGCTCTGCGCCGACCTGGAGAAGGTGACGATCCCGGGCGTGCACCACCTCAACCTGCTGGACCCGCCCGGCGTGCAGACGCTCGCGGCGCACCTGGAGGACCGGCTCGCCGGACGCGCGCCCGCGCCCGGCGAGGCGGCACGCAGTGAACCGCCGGAGGCCGCGGGCGCGGCCGCGCGCCGCCGGCCGACCCCCGCCCGCTGAGGGCTCGCCCCACCCCGTCGTTTCACGGAGGACACCCATGGCTCAGCCCGGCTCGTCCCACCCGCTGCTCGACGCCGTCCGCAACGGCGCCAGCGGCACCGAGCTGCAGGAGATCGACCTGCCGACCCGCTTCCGCGCCGCCTTCACGCGCAAGGACGAGGTCGGGATCTTCGAGGGGCAGACCGACAAGGACGTGCGCCGCTCGCTGCACGTGGACGAGGTCGAGATGCCCGAGCTCGCCCCCGACGAGTGCGTGGTCGCGGTGATGTCCGCGGCGATCAACTTCAACACCGTCTGGTCGGCGATCTTCGAACCGGTCCCGACGTTCGCGTTCCTGGAGAAGTTCGGCCGGCAGGGCTGGTACGGGGCCCGGCACGACCTGCCGTACCACATCCTCGGCTCGGACGGCTCCGGCGTGGTCGTCCGCACCGGCGAGGGCGTCCGGAACTGGAAGGTCGGCGACAAGGTCGTCCTGTCCCCGTTCTTCGTGGACGAGGAGGACCACGGCTCCTACGACGACGGCATGATGAGCGAGAGCCAGCTCGCGTGGGGCTTCGAGACGAACTTCGGGTCGCTCGGCGAGTACTGCATCGTCAAGGCGAACCAGCTCATCCGCAAGCCGAAGCACCTCACGTGGGAGGAGGCGGGCTCGAACATCCTGTGCGCGGCGACCGCGTACCGGATGCTCGTCGGGTCGCACGGGGCGCGGATGAAGCAGGGCGACGTCGTCCTGATCTGGGGCGCGACGGGCGGCCTCGGCTCGTACGCGACGCAGCTCGTCCGCAACGGCGGCGGCATCCCGGTGGCGGTCGTGTCGTCGGCGGAGAAGGCGGAGATCGTGCGGTCGCAGGGCTGCGAGCACATCATCGACCGGAGCCAGCTCAACCTCGGCGAGGAGGGGCTGCGCCACCCGAAGGCGGGGCGCGTCCTCGGTGAGGCGATCCGGTCGCTGGTCGGCGAGGACCCGGGGATCGTGTTCGAGTACCTGGGCCGCGAGACGTTCGGCGCGTCCGTCTACGTCGCCAAGCGCGGCGGCAAGATCGTCACGTGCGGGTCGTCGACCGGGTACCGGCACGAGTACGACAACCGCTTCCTGTGGATGCGGCTGAAGAGCATCATCGGCTCGCACGGCTTCAACTACCACGAGGCCGTCGAGATCAACCGGCTGATCTCGCTCGGCATGGTCCACCCGACCCTGTCGAAGGTGTACGACCTCGACGAGGCGGGCGAGGCGACCCGCGCCGTGCAGACGAACCAGCACGTCGGGAAGGTCGCGGTCCTGTGCGGCGCCACCGGCGAGGGCCAGGGCGTCGACGACCCGGCGATGCGCGAGCGCATCGGCGAGGACAACCTGAACCGCTTCCGCCGCTAGACGTTCCCCCGCGGGGCCGGGCGGCGCCCCCTCCCCACCCGCAGGCGCCGCCCGGCCCTCCCCGTCGTTCTCCCGGCCGCTTCTGACACGCCTTTACAGAAAGTGACAAGGGGTGGACGCAGCGGAGGTGTGAGAAATCGTCGGCAGGGTCGGCCGATTCTGGTCGAATGTCGACCTAGACTTTCGCCCTGGCCGCTCGCCGGGTCATGATTTGCCCCACACAGGTCTCATAAGTAGTTAATTACCCCGTGTGTGTGGCGCGGAACGCAGGGGAACCGAGCGGCGGGGAGGGTACGTGTCGGACGACGGTTCGAGCGCCACCGGTCGACCCTGGGCGGATCTGCCCAGGGAGCTGGCCGATCACATGCGGCCGCACCTCGACGAGGTGGCGGACGACATGATGCAGGAGATCCAGGCACGGGTCCGCGAGTACGACAGGCCGGGGGACGGGGCCTACTCGGGCACCCTCCGGCAGGCCGTGGAGCGCGTCCTGCACTACTTCGTGGACCGGGTGGCCGATCCCGAGCACGAGCCCGCGTCCGTGACCGACTTCTTCCGCGCGATCGGCCGGGGCGAGGCCGGCGAGGGCCGCAGCCTCGACGCCATGCAGACCGCGATGCGCGTCGGCGGCATGATCGCGTGGCGCCGGATCACCGAGGGCGCCGAGGCGCTGCGCGTCCAGCCGCGCACGCTGGGCGCGGTCGGCGAGGCGCTGATGCTGTTCCAGGACGAGCTGGCGCACGCGGCGGCGGAGGGCTTCTCCCAGGCCAAGGCCGAGGTGGCCGGGGAGATGCAGCGGCGCCGCAAGCGGCTGCTCGACCTGCTGTTCGCCGACCCGCCCGCCGGCGCGGAGGCCGTCGCGGACCTCGCGGCCGCGGCGCACTGGCCGCTGCCGCGCACGGTCGCGGCGGTCGCGCTGGGCCGGCAGGTCCGCGACGACCGGGGGACGGCGTTCCCGCCCGACGTGCTCGCCGACCTGACCCGCCGCACCCCCAGCCTGATCATCCCGGACCCGGACGGCCCCGGCCGCGCGAAGCTCGTCGACCGGGCGCTCGCCGGGACCCCGGCCGTCGTCGGCCCGACCGTCCCGGTCATGGAGGCGGGCCGCTCCTTCCAGTGGGCCCGCAAGACGCTGTGCCTGGTGCAGCGCGGCGTCATCGAGGGCGACGGGGTGGTGCGCAGCGTGGAGCACATGTCCACGCTGATCCTGTTCCAGGACGAGGGCCTCACCACGGCGCTCGCGGACCTGCGGCTCGCGCCGCTCGCGCACCTGCGGCCGAGCCAGCAGGACCGGCTCGCCGAGACGCTGCTGGCGTGGCTGCAGTCGGGCCGCAACGCCAACGAGGTCGCGATGCGGCTGCACGTGCACCCGCAGACCGTCCGGTACCGGCTGCGGCAGCTCGAGGAGCTGTTCGGCGACCAGCTGCTGGACCCGGACCTGCGGTTCGACCTCGAGATCGTGCTGCGCGCCCGGGCGCTGCTGGCGGCCGGGCCCGGCGAGCACCTGATCCCGTCCGCGAAGGCCGCGGTCGGGGACACCGGCGAGGTCGTCAGCTTCCGGCGGACCTGAACCGCAGCCGCTCGGCGGTGGCGACCCGCTCCGCGAGCCGGGTCTGCGCGTCGCACAGCAGCCACAGCTCGCCCTCGTCGAGCGCGACGATCTCTTCGAGGCATCCGTTCAGCAACTGGTAGTCCGTCAAGGGGGTCACCCGGGTGGCGCGCAGGCCACGGTCCGAGCGTTCGCTGTGCCAGCCGGGCATGCACATGGACACCGACATCACCGCGGACTCCTTGGTCGGCCTATGGTAGGACTACCGTAGGCCGCCGTGGCCCGTGTCACAACGTGTTCGGCAGAACACGGTCCGAGATTGTCGCGGTGCCCGATGTGGCGCCGGGGCAAGGTGAGCCTGACGGTACCGCCCCCGTGCCCGGACGCGGTGTGAGATCGTGAGATCGACGCACGCAGTTCGGAGCAGGATCTGGTATGCCGCGACCCCCCACGAAGGCGCAAGCGATCACCAGTGCGCTGGCCGCCCGCATCGTCGAGGGCGAGCTCGACCCCGGCGCGTGGCTGCCCTCCGAGCGGGAACTCGCCCGCGAGTTCGGCGCCGACCGCTCCACCGTCCGCCGGGCGCTGCGGATGCTCGCCGAACAGGGCCTCGTCCGCGTCGAGCACGGCTCCGGGGTGCAGGTCCGCACCGCCGGGCGGATCCGCCGCGCGGCGTCCGACGTCACCCGGCAGGTCGGCGGCTGGCGCGGTTTCCACGTGTCCGCGCGGCGCTCCGGCCGCACCCCCTTCACCCGGACGGACGTCGCCGAGGTCGTCGCGGACGCGCGGCTGGCGCGGCGGCTCGCGGTGCCCGCCGGGACGCGGCTGCTGCGCCGCGCCCGCGTCCAGGGCGTCGAGGGCGATCCGCCCGTGCAGACGGCGACGACGTGGGTGCCGCTCGACATCGTCGAGCGGATCCCGGTCCTGCGGGAGATCGACACCGGGCCCGGCGGGATCTACTCGCGGCTGGAGGAGGCCGGGCTCGCGATCGTGTTCGAGGAGACGGTGACCTGCCGGCTGCCGCGCGCGGAGGAGCAGGAGGCGCTGGAGATCCGCCCGGAGCAGCCGGTGCTGACGCTGTGGCGCCGCGCCTACGACCAGGACGACCGGGTGGTCGAGGTGACCCACCGGGTGGTGGTGGGCCACCGGCACGAACTCATCTACCGATACGGGGCGGGAGTCTGACATGTCCGACCTGCAGGAGCGCGGTGCGGCGGACGGGGACGAGCGGCCCGCCGTCCGCCGGATCGCGTCCCGCGTCGTGTACGAGAACCCGTGGATGGTCGTCCGCGAGGACGAGGTCGAGCGGCTCGACGGCTCCCGCGGCATCTACGGCGTCGTCGACAAGCCCGACTTCGTGCTGGTCGTCCCGGAGGAGGACGGCGGCTTCCACATGGTGGAGGAGTACCGCTACCCGATCGGCCGCCGGACGTGGAGCTTCCCGCAGGGCGCGGCCCCCGGCCGCCGGGTGGTCGAACCGGCGGAGCTGGCCCGCCGGGAGCTGGCCGAGGAGACCGGGTTCACCGCCGGGCGGCTGCGCCGCATCGGCTACCTGAACTGCGCGCACGGGACGAGCGGCCAGGGGTTCACGGTCTTCCACGCGACCGACCTGACGCCCGGCGAGCCGGACCGGGAGGCCGAGGAGCAGGACATGCGGCAGCGGTGGGTGTCGCGGGCCGAGTTCCGCGAGCTGGTCGCGAAGGGCCTGATCACCGACGACTCCACCCTCGCCGCGTACGCCCTCCTCGCGATGGACGGCCTCCCGGCGGGCTGACGGCCTGCCACCCGGCGTCCCGGTAGCCCGGCGTCCCGGTGGCCGGCCTCCCGGTCGCCCGGCGTCCTAGTAGCCCGGCGACGCCGTCCGGGACGGCGCGTACGGGTTCGTCATCTCGTAGCAGGCCTGGTAGCCGCTGGCCCGCCGCTCCACCGGCCGGTCGGCCAGGACGTCCCTCGCGCGGGCCCGCGCGAGGTTCGCGGCCATCCCCGGCTCGTCGTCCTCCAGGTTCCGGGCGATCTGCCGCAGCGCGCAGGACCGCTGCGGCTCCGGCAGCCGGTCCAGGGCCGGGACGGCGTCCGCCGACAGGCCCCGCAGGTACAGCACGTCGATCTTGCCGGTCGCCTCGAACCGGTCGACGTTGCGCTCCGCGATGAACGCGTCCGGGTTGAGCGCGGCGAGCGCGAGCAGCGCCGCGGCGCCGCTGCCCGCGATCGCGCGCGGCAGCAGCGACCGGCGGAACCCGAACACCGCGCCCACCGCGCCGAGCACCACGACCAGCCCGAGCCACATCTCGAACGCGTGCACCCACAGCCGCAGCCGCGTCCAGCCGAACGCCTCCTCGTACAGGTACATGCGCCGCAGCGCGACCGCGACGACCACCAGCGTCAGCGCGCACAGCAGCCCGAGCAGCGTCCGGACGCTCGCCCGGTCGGCGCGGGTGGCGGACGGCGCCCACGTCATCGCCAGCGCGATCACGGCGATCACCAGCACCGTCACCACCAGGAGCTGGAAGAACCCTTGCCGCGCGTACTCGGCGTAGGTGAGGCCGGTCTCGGCGAGCAGCGCGTCCTTGTCCGCGGCGAGGAACACCCGGGCCTGGACGGCGCAGAAGGCGAGGAACAGCAGGTCCAGCGCGGCGATCGGGACGATCCACGACCAGCGCCCGGCCGGGGCGGGGCGGGGCGGGGTGAGCAGGTGCAGCGGCGGCGGCGCCTGCGCGAGGTGGACGCCCGCGAGCGCGGCGAGCATCGTCACGACGAACGCGAACCCGTAGCCGAACATGTCGCCGCCCGACACGTCCGGGACCAGCCCGGACACCAGGTCGCCGAACGCCGCGTCCGCCCCCGCGAAGAGCGCGCCGAACACCAGCAGCAGCCCGGCCACGAGCAGCCCGGTGCGGATGACGGGCCAGGTCACGCCGCGTTCCGACGTCGCCGCGCCGCCCACGCCGCGCGCCGCCCACGGCACCATCCGCAGGGCGCTCGCCGGGTAGGCGAGGCCGCCGCCGATGAGCTCCGTCCAGGACCGTCCGCCCGCCGCCGTGTACGACGCCACCGGCATGGCGAGCAGCAGCGCGAGCGCGACGATCCAGTCCGCGTCGCGCACCGCGGCCGTCCCCACCAGGGCCAGCGCGAGCAGCGCGAACACGATGGCGGTGCGGTTGACGCGGGCGAGGCCCCGGCGCCCGCGCGTCGCCGGCGCCACCAGCCGTCCGGCCCGGTGCGCGGCGGCGCCCGACACGGCCGCGACGGCGACGGCGACGATCGGCAGGCCCACGCCGAGGGCGCCTTCCAGCAGCATCGGGCCGAGCGTGAGCGCGCCGACGAGCCCCGCCGCGGCCGCGGCCCCCACGAACGCGGGGCGCAGCGGCTCCGGCTTCGGCCAGCGCCGCATCATCCGTTCGAACTTGGTCGGTCTGACGAAGTACGGCGGAGGCATCGGCCCGTGGACGCGCGGCGCGGCGTGCGGTGCGGCGTGCGGTGCCGCGTAAGGTGCGGCGCGCGGCGCGGCGCGCTGCGCGGGCGGCCGGTCCACGGGCCGTGGACCCTTCGGCTCTTTCTGCAACGACACCGGATCATCGGTCATGCGGAACCTCCGGGATTCGGGGGGATGGCGACGCGGATGCGGCAGCCGGCGGGGACGTCGAGGACGGTGATCTCGCCGCCGTGCAGGTCGGTCGCCCAGCGGGCGATGGCGAGGCCGAGCCCGGTGCCGCCGCCGGGCGTGCCGGCGCGCGGGCCGGACGCGGCCCCGCGCGAGAAGCGTTCGAACACCCGCGCCCGCTCCTCGGGCGGGATGCCGGGACCCTGGTCGGCGACCTCCAGGACGAGGCCGCCGGACGGGCCGGCGGGCCGGGCGGTGAGCGTGACGGGCGCGCCCGCCGGGCCGTGCCGGACGGCGTTGTCCAGCAGGTTCGCGACGATCTGGTGCAGCCGGTCGCGGTCCGCGACGGCCTGCAGGCCGGGCGGCACGTCCGTCTCGAACACCGCGTCCGGGTGTCCCGCGGCGGCCTCCGCGACGACGTCGTCGACGAACGCGGCGGCGTCCATCCGGGCCGGATCGAGCGGTGTCGCGCCCGCCTCCGCCCGGGACAGTTCGAGGAGCTGCGTGACGAGGCGGCCGAGCCGTTCGGTCTGGTCGAGCGCCGACTCCAGCACCTCGGGCGACGCGGGGGTGACGCCGTCCGCGACGTTCTCCAGGACGGCCCGCAGCGCGCTGATCGGGGTGCGCAGCTCGTGCGAGACGTTCGCGACGAACTCGCGGCGCTGCCGTTCCACCTCGGCGAGGTCGGCGGCCATCCGGTTGAACGCCTCGGCCAGCTCGCCGACCTCGTCGCGGGACGTCGCCCGCACCCGGCGGCTGTAGTCGCCGCGCGCCATCGCGCGCGCCGCCGCCGTCATCGCGCGCAGCGGCGCGGTCATCCCGTGCGCGATCAGCTGGATGACGCCGAGCGAGATCAGCATGCTCACCGGCAGCGTCTCCCGCGCGCGGAAACCCAGCCGGTAGCCCCACAGCACGGTCAGCACCGCGACGAACGTGGTGGCGACCACCACCACGCCGAACTTGACGCGGATGGAGCGCAGCGGGTCCAGCGGCCGGGGCAGCCGCGCCCACAACCGCCGCACCGTGCTCGCGTCCACCGTGCTCGCGTCCACCGTGCTCGCGTCCACCGTGCTCGCGTCCACCGTGCTCGCGTCCACCGTGCTCACGTCGCGTCCTCCAGGCTGTATCCGACGCCGTGCACGGTGCGGATCAGCCCCTGCCCGAGCTTGCGGCGCAGCGCTTTGACGTGACTGTCGACGACCCTGGTTCCGGACGCGTCCGTCCAGTCCCACACCCGTTCCAGCAGCACGGCGCGGGTCAGGACGGTCCCGCGGTTGCGCACCAGGCACGCGAGCAGGTCGAACTCGATCGGCGTGAGGTGCACCTCGCGGCCGTCCCGGCGGACCCGCCGCGCCTCCGGATCGACCTCCAGGCCCCCGGCCCGCAGTGGCTCGGCGCGCTGCGCGTCCGCGCGCGGCTCCGGCGCCGGGCGCCCGACGCGGCGCAGCACCGCGCGGATGCGGGCGACGAGCTCGCGCATGCTGAACGGCTTGGTCACGTAGTCGTCCGCGCCGACGCCGAGGCCCACGAGCAGGTCCGTCTCGTCGTCCCGGGCGGTCAGCATCAGCACCGGGACGGGACGTTCGGCCTGCACGCGGCGGCACACCTCCAGGCCGTCGAAGCCCGGCACAGCATGACGTCGAGGACGATCAGGTCCGGTTCCCACGCCCGCGCGCGGTCCACCGCGGCGGGGCCGTCGGCGGCGGTCGCCACCGTGAACCCCTCCGCCGTGAGCCGGTCGGCGACCGCGCGCGCGATCGTCGGCTCGTCCTCGACGACGAGGACCCGCTGCGCGGGAGCGTCCGTCCCGCCGATGCCGTGTTCCGTCACGGCACCCGACTCTAGAAGCCCGCTATGGAGGCTCTGGGGGTGAAATGTGGGGATCTTGTGAAGATGCCGGTGAAGGCGCCGGTGGAGACGCCCGCGTCACGCGCCGATCGGCCAGGTGTGGACGGGCTCGTTCCCGCGCATGTGCGCCGCGTACGCGCGCGTCATCATCCGCAGCGCGTCGTGCCTGGAGGCCCCGGACCGCTCGAGGTCCTCCACCGTCTCGATCTGCCACGCGGCGCCCGTCCGCCCGGTCACGCACCGGCGCTCGATGATGCCGAGCAGCCGGTCCCGCCGCGCCGGGTCGACGCCCCACCGGTCGAGGCCCTCGTGCGCGAGCGGCAGCAGCTTGCGCAGCACCAGCTCGGCCGCCGGCACGTTCCCCATGCCGGGCCAGTACATCGTCGCGTCCATCCCGTCCCGGGCCGCGCGGTGCAGGTTCTCCTCCGCGGTGGTGAACGACATCCGCGTCCACACCGGCCGGTCCTCCTCCGCCAGCGCCCGGACCACGCCGTAGTAGAACGCGCCGTTCGCCACCACGTCCGCCGCCGACGGCCCCGCCGGCAGCACCCGGTTCTCCACCCGCAGATGCGGGCGGCCCTTGAACACCGCGTAGATCGGGCGGTTCCAGCGGTAGATCGTCCCGTTGTGCAGGGTCAGCTCCCCGAGCTGGGGGATGCCGCCCTCGTCCAGCACCGCCAGCGGGTCCTCCTCGTCGCACAGCGGCAGCAGCGCGGGGAAATACCGGGTGTTCTCCTCGAACAGGTCGAACACCGACGTGATCCAGCGTTCCCCGAACCACACCCGCGGCCGGACCCCCTGCGCCTTCAGCTCGTCCGGACGGGTGTCCGTCGACTGCTCGAACAACCGGATCCGGGACTCGTGCCACAGCCGGTGCCCGAACAGGAACGGCGAGTTCGCCGCCGTCGCCACCTGCGGGCCCGCCACCGCCTGCGCCGCGTTCCAGTAGGCGCCGAACTGGTCCGGGCTCACCTGCAGATGGAACTGGACGCTCGTGCACGCGGCCTCCGGGGTGATGTTGTCCGCGTGCATCCGCAGCGGCTCCGCCCCGTCGATCGCGATGTCGAACTCCTCGCCCCGCGCCGCGAAGATCTGGTCGTTCAGCATCTTGTACCGCGCGTTCGCCGACAGCGTCTCCTCACCGATGTCGCTGCGGCGCAGCGTCGGCAGGATCCCGATCATCACGAGCCGGCCGCCGACCTCCTGCGCCCGCTCGTCGGCGTGCAGCAGATGGTCGCGGACCTCCGACTCCAGCTCCCCGGCGCCCTCCCCGCCCAGCTCCCGCGGCGGGATGTTGATCTCCAGGTTGAACTGCCCCAGCTCCGTCGCCCACGCCGGATCGGCGATCGCCTTCAGCACGTCCGCGTTGCGCATCAGCGGGTCGCCGACCGCGTCGATCAGGTTCAGCTCGATCTCCAGGCCGATGTGCGGGCGCCGGAAGTCGAACTGGGACTCGCCGAGCATGCGCGCCAGGACGTCCAGGCACCTGCGCACCTTCTCCCTGTACCGCCGCCGATCCTCGCCGCTGATGTTGGCCGAGGCCACGTCCCTGCCCATGTGTCCGTCCCTGGTGCTCTGGGGGGAACCGTCATAAAACGGGATGTCCCGCTGAGCAGGGCTGAAAACCCATCGCGGATTTTCGGGCCGCCGATTTGTGACCGCTCGGTAGCATGCCGGTCAAGGCCCGGTCACGTGACACTCTGTGATGATGGGAGGGCTCATGCGGGTGCGTCCCCGCTCGATCAGAAGCCGGGACACCGTCATCGCCGCCGTGATCGCCGCCCTCGTCTTCGGCGCGACCGCCGCCGGTGCCGACGTCGCCGTGCGCACCACCGTCCGCGCCGAACTCCTCCGGCAGACCCAGGCGGACGCCCGCCGCATCAGCGGCGGCCTCCGCGACGGCACCCTCCCCACCCCCATCCCGGACACCCGCGGCGACATCGTCCTCCAAGTGGTCGAGCCGGGCGGGCGCGTCCGGAACGCCAACACCTCCGCTACGGACCGTCCCCCGGTGAGCACACTCTGGCCGTCCAGTCACATGCGGGTCCGCGACTACACCGAATGCCGCGGCTCCTGGCCGGACCGCGACTGCTCCGTCGTCGAGGCCATCCGCGTCAGCACCGCCCCCGACTCCCCGGTCGTCTACGCCGCCAAACCCCTCCCCGCCCACCTGCACAACGGGCTCCTCGAAGCCGTCCTGGTCCTCGGCGTCCTCGCCCTCGCCGCCCTCGCCGCCCGGATCACCTGGTGCGTCGTCGGCCGCACCCTCGGCCCCGTCGAGGCCATCCGCGCCCAGCTCGCCGAGATCAGCGCCACCGACCTGTCCCGCCGCGTCCCCCAGCCGCCCGGCGAGGACGAGATCTCCCAGCTCGCCCGCACCGCCAACGCCACCCTCGACCGCCTCGAGAAGGCGGTCGCCCGCCAGCGCCAGTTCGCGTCCGACGCCTCCCACGAGCTGCGCACCCCCATCGCGGGCCTCCGCGCCAACCTCGAGGACGCCGCCATGCACCCGGACGACAACGACCTGCGGGCCGTCGTCGCCTCCGCCCTCCGCGACACCGACCGCCTCGAGTCGATCGTCACCGACCTCCTGCTGCTCGCCCGCATCGGCACCGGCGGTACCGTCGCCCACGAGACCGTCGACCTCGGGGCCCTCGCCGCCGCCGAACTCCGCCGCCGCACCTCCGCGCACGAGATCGTCACCGGGTTCGCGGACGGCGTCACCGTCTCGGCCGTCCGCATGCAGCTCGTCCGCCTGCTCGGCAACCTCCTCGACAACGCCGAGCGGTACGCCGACTCGACCGTCCGCGTCGAGGTCGCCCGCGCCGGCCCGTGGGCCCTGCTCACCGTCGCCGACGACGGCCCCGGCATCCCCCCGGCCGACCGCGAGCGCGTCTTCGAACGCTTCACCCGCCTCGACACCGCCCGCAGCCGCGGCGCCGGCGGCGCCGGCCTCGGCCTCGCCATCGCCCGCGAGATCGCCCACGCCCACGGCGGCACCCTCACCATCGCCGCGACCGGCACCGGCGCCCACCTCACCCTCCGCCTCCCCGCGACCGCCTGACCTCCCGGCGCGGCGCACGTTCGTGAGAGGCTGCCGTCCGTTCCCGAAGGGAGGACGAGATGGCCGACCCGCTCGCCCCGTTCCACTGGCTCGACGAACACGGTGACGTCCTCGACGACATCTTCTGCGTGTCGTTCTTCCGCGGCCTCGCCCCCGCGGACGTCCTGCGCCGCTTCGGCCCGGACGGGACGGCCGGCCGGGAGATGTCGTTCGCCGACCTCTCGGAGACGGTCGCGGAGTTCGTCGCGTCGACCAGTGGCGGCACCGGCGGCGGGCACGTCGGCGTCGTCCGGGCGAACGGCTGGAGCGTGGCCGTCGAACTGTGGGGCGGGCACGCCACCCGGCGCGTCCGCGCCGCCGAGCTCTCGCGGGGATGCGAGATGGTCGCCGTCTCCCGGCACGACTACGCCGAGGACAGGTTCGTCTACGCCGTCGACGGCGCGGTCCTCACCAGCTTCATCCCGCACAGCCCCACCGAGCGGGGAGGCGGCGAGCCGGACCGGCTCAACCCGGCCATGCACCGGGTCGGCATGCCCACCGAACCCATGGACGACGACGAGTGGGAGGCCTCGTGGGAACGGCTGTACGGGCACAAGATCGCGCGCGTGTTCGCGCTCGCGGCCGAGGTCACGGGCGTCCCCTTCACCCGTGACCTCCTGGACTCCCCGCTCCTGGTCGGCCCCATCGCCCCGCGTTGAGCGGCCCCGTACCCTCCGGCTAGCCGAAGCGGAGGAAGCCGGCGACGCGGGGGGAGAAGGCGAGGGGCGTCTGCTCGCCGAGGGACGAGCGCAGGCCCGCGGCGACGTCGGCGTCGGGTTCGCCGAACACTTCGAAGTGCTCGACGCGGCAGTGCTCCATGACGTCCTGGATGTAGGGGTCCGCGAGTTTCCAGTGCAGGCGGACGGCGTCGGAGTCGCGGTAGAGCTGGAAGCTGTGCGCGAGCATCCGCTCCTCGTCGATGAAGGTCTGCACCATCAGCTGGGGGCCGTGCCGTTCCGCGAACTCCACTGCGCGGGCGATGGCGTCGCGGAACGCCTCCAGGTGCCCGTCGGTGATCGCCATGGTGTTGCGGAACAGCAGGACCGTCTCGTCTGTGCCGCTCATGCCCGGGTTCAGTCCTTCCCCAGCAGTTCGAACAGGCCCGAGAAGCCCTCTTCGCCGTGTCCGTCGGCGATGCGGCGGTCCATCAGGTCCTTGACCTGGCGCATCCGCACGGACTCCACGCCCGCGGTCTCCCGGTGGGCGATCAGGTCGTCCATCAGCGCGGCCTGGACGCGCAGCGGGCCGAGGTCGGGCGGGTAGTCGCCGTTCGCGACGGCCTTGGCCATCGCGGTCAGCAGCGGCGGGTAGGCGGCCACCGACCCGGCCAGGCGCTCGCCGAACGCGGCGACGTCGCCGCCTTCGGCCCGCACCAGCTTCAGGACGTGCAGGAACCCGATGAGCATCTCGTAGCCCATCGCGACCTGGGCGTTGAACTCCACGGCGGCCGCGCCGGCGTCGGCGCCGTGGTAGGCGACGCCGCCCAGTTCCTTCAGCGTCGTCTCGTGGGCGGCCCACGCGTCCCCGGACCCGCTGACGGGGATGAGGATGTTGTCGGTGCCGATGTAGGGCGGGTCTCCCATGAGCTTGCCGTCGAGGTAGCCGGCGCCGTGTTCGGCCGCCCAGCGCTCGGTCGCCCGGGCCTGCGCGGGGGAACCGCTGGTGAGGTTCACCAGCACCTTGCCCTCGATGGCGGTGCCGACGGAGGCCAGCACCTCCTCGACCGCCGCGCCGTCCAAGAGGCAGACCACCACCAGCGGGGCGGCGGCCACCGCCTCCGCCGCCGTCGCGGCGGCCGTGGCGCCGGCCTCGGCCAGCGGCGCGGCCTTGGCGGCCGTCCGGTTCCACACCGTCGTCGGGTGCCCGCGGTCGAGGAACGTCCGCGCGATCGCCGATCCCATGGCGCCCAGGCCGAGCACGGTGACCCGCCCGGCGCCTTCCGTCGTTGCCGTCATGGTGATGCCTTTCGTGTCGGTGGACGCCGCCGTGGTGGCGGGGTCCGGATCGGACGTCCGGGTCAGATGAAGAAGCTGTCGTGCCGGATGAAGAACTCCGCGCGCTCTTCCTCGGTGAGGCCCGCCAGTTCGGTGAGGCCCTCGAAGTACTCCTCGCGGGGGGCGCCGGGGGCGAACAGCATCAGCATCGAGGCGGGCTCGCCGGACTCGTTGCGGAACGCGTGCAGCCCGCCGACGGGCACGTACAGGTAGTCGCCGGACGTGGCGTCGACCCAGCGCCGCCCGTCGAACAGCCGCATGGTGCCGGACAGGATGAAGAACGACTCCGACATCGCCCGGTGGAAATGCGTGGCGGGTCCGCCGGATTCGGGCCCCATGTCCACCCGGTACAGGCCGTACTCGCCGCCGGTGGAGGCGGTGGTGGACAGGTAGTGGTAGGCGGTGGTGGCGCCCCGGGAGGAGCCCCGGGAGACGAAGTCGGGCGCCGTGTCGGCGGGCCGGAACGTGGCGCTGACCTCGCCTTGCTCGCCGAAGTACCGGGGGTCCGGGTAGGACATGGCGCTCGCTCCCTAGGTGAGGACTGATTAAACTATCGCTAAGATAACCAGTGCTCGTGCGAGTGTCAATTAAATGAGTGCTCATCTATTTGGAACGGGAGGTTCCATGGCGGACGCGGTGGAGGCGGTGCTGGACCAGTGGCGCCGGGAATGCCCCGACCTCGACGTCTCCCCGATCGGCGTCGTCGGGCGGATCATGCGGCTGTCCCGGCTCTGGGACAAGGCGATCAAGGACTTCCTCGGCGAGCACGGCCTCGAGCCCGGCGAGTTCGACGTCCTGTCCACCCTGCGGCGCTCCGGGGAGCCCTACGAACTGACCGCCGGGGCGTTCCTCAAGGCGTCCCTCGTCACCACCGGGGCGATCACGCTCCGGGTCGACCGCATGGCCGCCAAGGGCCTGGTCACCCGCGAGCCCGACCCCGCGGACCGCCGCTCCGTCAAGATCCGCCTCACCCCGCGCGGGCTGGAGGTGATCGACCGGGTCCTGCCCCTCCACCTGGCCAACGAGGCCCGCCTCCTGGACGGGCTCGGCCCCGGCGAACGCGACCGCCTCGCCGCCGCGCTGGCCGCACTGCTGGAGGCCCGCGGCGACACGCCCGTCCGCTGAGAAGCCGGCGCCCCCGCGCCCGTCCACACCCTGTGGACGGGCGTCCGGGAAGGCACCGGGACCGCCCCGCTCACGGAAGCGGTTCGGCGCGCGTCCCGTCCGGGGCCGGGGAGTCCGCCATCGTCGCCAGCCCGCGGGCGAGGCGGGCGGCGGCCTCGCGCAGCTCCGGGGGGTCCAGCACCTCGGCGTCGAAGCCGAGCCGGACGATGTGGACGGCGAGCCGGTCGAGGTCGTCGCCGCCCACGAC
Source organism: Actinomadura sediminis (assembly GCF_042675525.1). Classification (NCBI taxonomy): domain Bacteria; kingdom Bacillati; phylum Actinomycetota; class Actinomycetes; order Streptosporangiales; family Thermomonosporaceae; genus Actinomadura; species Actinomadura sediminis. The sequence goes on along the minus strand of NZ_JBHTJA010000073.1, from coordinate 11,093 downwards.
GAGGACGCACCGGCCGTCGCCCCCGTCCTCGACCCGTCCGACCTGGGGCGGCACCAGCTCCCGCACCCGGTCGGCCGCGGCGCGCAGCCGCACCCGGGCGAGGTACCGGTACGGCGACGCGGTCACCGACCGCTGCACGTGGGCGACCGGGTCGGGATGCTCGCGCGGACGGAAACGCCAGGTGGTCGCCGCGACCCCCGACATCCGGTCGAGGCGGAAGGTGCGCCAGTCGCCGCGGTCGACGTCCCACGCCATCAGGTACCAGCGCCGGCTGGTGGCGACCATCCGCACCGGCTCGACCGTCCGCTCCCGCCCGGCGTACCGGAACCGGACCCGGACGGCGTCGCGGCAGGCCCGCGCGAGCTTGACCAGCAGCTCAGGGTCGACCTCGACGCCGGGGCCGACGAGGATGTCGGTGGCGCCGCGCAGCGCCCGCACCTCGGCGCGCAGCCGGGGCGGCATCACCTGGTCGAGCTTGGCGAGGGCACGCAGCGCCGCGTCGCCCGCCCCGGCGACCGTGCCGCCGGCCGCGAGCCGCAGCGACACCGCCGTCGCGATCGCCTCCGCGTCGTCGAGCAGCAGCGGCGGCAGCCGGGTGCCCGCGCCGAGCCGGTAGCCGCCGCCGACGCCCGGCGCGGCGCGCACCGGGTAGCCGAGCGCCCGCAGCCGCTCCACGTCCCGGCGCACGGAGCGGTCGGTGACCCCCAGTTCGGCGGCGAGCTCGGCGGCGGTCCAGGACGGCCGGCGCTGCAGCAGCGCGAGCAGCCGCAGCACCCGCTCGGTCGTCCCCTCCACGGTCACGGATTCATCGTTCCATCCCGGAACGTTCCTGTCCGCTATCGGGGGAATACTCGGGTGCATGAGACGGGGTTCCCTGGGCGGGGAGCAGTTCACCTCCCACGGGGACCACCGGGCGCGACCTGTATCAGCACACTCACCGGGAGCCGAACCGACATGGACGTCCAAATCACCTTCGATTGCGCGGACCCGGCAGGGCTCGCCGAATTCTGGGCAGAGGCCCTCGGCTACCGGGTGCAGGGCCCGCCCCCCGGGTTCGAGTCGTGGGAGCAGGCTCTGGAGGCGTGGGGCGTGCCGCCCGAGAGGCGCAACGACGCCTCGGCGGCGATCGACCCCGAGGGCGCCGGGCCGCGGCTGTTCTTCCAGCGGGTCCCGGAGCCGAAGCGGGCGAAGAACCGCGTGCACCTGGACGTCCGGGCCGCCCCGGGGCTCGAGGGCGAGGCGCGCATGGCGGCCCTCGAGGACGCCGCCGCCCGCCTCGTCGCCCGCGGCGCGACCCGGCTGGAACGACACGAGCCCGCCCCGCCGATGGGCTTCGGCCACATCGTGATGACCGACCCCGAAGGCAACGAGTCCTGCCTCGACTGACGGCCGCCTACCGGGCGGCGGCCGTCCGGTCGAGGAGTCGGGTGAGGACGTCCCGGGCGTGCGTCCATAGGAGCGCGCCGCCGATTTCCGGGACGACATGGCGGTGCGCGCCGGGGATCCGGTCGGCGAGGAACGCGCCGTTGTCGGGGGAGTGGGAGGTGTCCCGTTCGCCGTACCAAAGGTCGACCGGGACGGCGATGTCCTTGAGGGCGAAGGGCCACCGTCCCATGGCCAGGACCGTGTCGCGCGCGTACCCGGCCGCCGCGCCCTGCGCGAAGCCCTCTTCCAGCGCCCGGCGGTAGGCCCTCGCGAAGCCGGGCTCGGTGTACACGGCCAGGTCGCATTCGGGGCTGCCGCCCATCACCATGTCCCACATCGCGTCCGCGTCGAAGCCCGCGAAACGGGCTTCGGCGGCGGCCGGATCGGACGCGACGGTCTCGACGAGCCGGCGCAGCCCGTCGGGGAGGCCGGCGGCGAACTCGGGCGCGGCCACCTCGTCCGAACCGGAGACGACGGCGAGCCCGGAGACGACCCCGGCCGCCGCGCACGCGAGCGCGAACGGGCCGCCCTGCGAGTTCCCGACCATCGCCGGACGGCCCAGCCCGCGCAGGCCCGCGAGGTCGCGGACGTCGTCGGCGAAGCCGGCGAACGTCCGGCCGGGTGCGGGGGTCGAGGCGCCGAGTCCCGGACGGTCCAGGGAGATCAGCCGCACCCCGAGTTCGTCCACGGCGTCCGCGCCGAAGCCCAGCCGGCGGCTCGTGGCCGCTCCCGGGGACAGCAGCACCGGGACGCCGTCCGGCGGTCCCCACTCGGCCCACCCCAGCAGCCGGCCGTCGGGGAGGCGGTCCGTGCCGAGACGGGCGGGGGGATCGACGCGCACGCTCATGGGCACCATCCTGCCGCGGCCGCGGCGTCCCCGCACGCGGTTTTCGGCGCGCTTCCTGGTGAAGCGCGGACGCCTGCTTTGGGAGACGGTGACGTGCCGTCGTGGATCATCGGAGCGCCGGTGCACACGCGGACGGAGGACGGGCGGGGTGGCGTCCAAGACGACCGAGGCGAACGCCCTCGCGGCGGGCGGGATGCTCTTCCTGCTGCTCCGCCTGCTGGCCGTCGCCCACTATGACTGGCATGTCGCGTTCGCGCTCGCCGAGACCGTCGATTTCGGCGACGTGATCGGCGTGCTGGTGGGCACCTTCCTGGGCGCGGGCACCTGGACCGGCGTGCTGCTGGCGCTGGTCCTCCCGTTCGCGGTCGCCAGGCACGTCCGCCACGTGCGGGAGGGGAACTGGAGGCCGCACCGGACGGTGCTCCTGGCCGTCCTCATCGCGGTGTTCACCGCGGCGCTCGTGACGTTGCGGGCGTGGCCCGCGCTGCTCATCGTGCTCGCGGTCGGCACCGCCGTCTTCGCGGTGATGTGGCGGCGCGGCCCGCTCAAGCCGTACCTGGACGGGGTCTTCGCCCATCTGGGCGTCGTGGGATGGGCGGCGTTCCTCGCCCTCGGCGGGCTGACCGACACGGTGTGGGTTCCCGAGCAGCACCTCCGGCTGCGGGACGGTTCGACGCTCACCGGTTACGTGATGGAGGTGCACAGCCCGTACACCGAGGTGCTCACCGCGGACGACCGCGAGATCCGCTTCCTGATGACCGGCGACGTGGTCTCCCGCACCGAGGCCGTCCGCGACTGAGGAGCCGGTGGAGGTCGCCGGGCCGCCCGCCTCGACGCGGATCTCGGGCGGCCGGCACCGCGTCCGGGGAACCGGTGCGCGCGGGACGGCGCCTAAGGGGGCGTTCCCCACCCGAGGAGATCGCGGCATGACCGAGGAAATCGTCCACACCGGCTTCCCCCGGAACCAGATCGTCGAGTTCGGCGGGCTCCCCGTGGTCGACGCGCTGCCGTCGCGGGAGAGCCGCGACGTGCGGGAGTTCGCGGCGGAGGTGCTGGAGCGGCAGGGCGCCCCGGTCCCGGACGCGCTGCCGCCCGACGCCGGGCGGGACGAGGCGCGGCTGCGCGCCGCGCTCGCCGACCCGGGCTCGGTGGCCTGGTGGCTGCCGCTGATCTCGTGGGCGGGCGACCGGTTCGCCTACACCGGCGACCACCTGCGGGCGCTGGCGCGGCGGGTGAGCGGCGGGGAGGTCGCCGCGCTCGTCCTCGGCGGCACGCTGGCCGCCGGCCGGCCCGAGGACGACGCGGACGACCCGGGCGACGCGGTGGGCCCGCCGGCCTTCACCGTCCCGCCGCCGGAGGAAGCCGACGAGCAGGACGACGACGAGGTGCTGGCGAAGGCCGTCGAGGCGATGGCGGGGCGGGCCGCGGACTTCCCGAACCTGCGGGCGCTGTTCGTCGGGGAGATCGACGACGACCAGCAGTGCGCCTGCTCCGACGTGGACGCGGCCCTGCTGCTGGACGCGCTGCCGGGCCTCGCGGAACTGACCATGTGCGCCCACATCGGGCTGCGGTTCCGGGCGGTGGAGCACACCGCCCTGCGCCGGTTGTCCTTGCACGGTGTGCTGCCCCCCGACGACACCGCGCGGCTCGCCGCGTGCCGGCTGCCCGCGCTGGAGCACCTGGAGCTGTGGTCGATCGAGGACTTCTCCGACGCCCAGGACCCGGGCGAGCGCGCGGCCCTCGACGCGCTGTTCCGCGGCGACACGATGCCCGCCCTGCGGCACCTCGGGCTGCGCGAGTTCACGTTCGCCGACGACATGGTCGGGCAGCTCGCCGCCTCCGCGCTACTGCCTCGGCTGGCGAGCCTCGACCTGTCCCGCAGCGCCGTCACCGACAGGGGGGGCGCAGATGCTCCTCGACCACGACGCCTTCCGCGGCCTCACCCGCCTGGACCTGCGCCGCCACTACATGACCGACGAGACGGCCGAGCGCGTCCGGCGGGAGTTCGCCGAGGCGGGCGTCGAGGTCGACGTGCGCCACGGGATGCGCCGCCGGTGACCGCCGTCAGACCGTGACGACGATCTTCCCCACCTGCCCGCCCGCCTCCATGTACCGGTGGGCTTCGGCGATGTCGTCGAGGGGGAACACGCGGTCGACGTCCGGCCGGAACGCGCCGTCGCGCAGCCCGGACCTGACGAACGCCTCGGCCCGCCGCAGCCGTGCGGGGTCGGTCGTGATCTCGAACAGGGTGTAGGTGCGCATGTTCAGCGCGGGCATGCCGAGGTCGAAGCCCGGGTACGGCGTCGGCTCGCCGCTCAGCGCGCCGTACAGCAGTAGTGTCCCGCCCGGCGCGACGGCCCGGCCGAGGGCGAGGACGCCCGGACCCGCGACGGCGTCGAGCACCAGCGCGGCGCCGCGGCCGGCCGTCAGGTCGAGGACCCGGCCGGCGACGTCCTCCCGGCCGGTGACGATCACTTCGGCGGCCCCGGCGCGCAGCAGCGCGCCCCGCTTGGCGTCCGTGCGGGTCGTCGCGATCGGGACGGCGCCGAGCCGGTTCGCGGTCCGGATCGCGGCGAGGCCGACGCCGCTCGACGCCGCGGTGATCACGACGGGGTCGCCGGGCCGCGTGCCGCCGACCTCCGCGAGGGCTCCGTAGGCGGTCAGGTACGGCATCCACACCGCCGCGCCGCCCACCGCGTCCAGCCCGTCCGGACGGCGCACCACCGCGGCCGCCGGGACGATCGCGCGCTCGGCGTAGACGGCGTGGTCGTTCATCGAGAACGCGGGGACGACGCTGATCGCCCGGCCGGGCTCCACGCCGGCGACGTCCGGGCCGACGGCCTCGACCACGCCGGCGGCCTCGGCGCCGAGGCGCGCGGGGAACGCCCGCACCGGCTCGATGTAGGTCCCGCCGCGGAAGAGGGCCTCGGCCCGGTTGATCCCGATGGCCTCCACCCGGATCAGCACCTCGCCGGGGCCGGGCTCGCCGACCGGCACGTCCTCCAGCCGGAGCACGTCCGGGCCGCCGTACTCGTGGAAACGCACCGTCCTGGCCATCGCGCACCGTCCGTTCGGCTGGGGAGGTCTCCACCCAACCCGAAAGTTCGATGGCTGTCAAACTTCGATGCTCATCGTACTTTGATGGCTCTCGTATGATGGGCCGATGGCCGCGCGACGCAACGACGGGGACCGGGTCCCGCCCCATCCGGACGTCCGGACGGTGCCGCTCCAGCGGGTCCTCGAGGCGCTCGTCGACCCGGTGCGGCGCCGGATCGTCGGCGAGCTCGACGCGGCCGGGCGCGACCTCGCCTGCGGGGTGATCGACCTGCCGGTGAGCAGGTCGACGGCGACCCATCACTTCCACGTGCTGCGCGAGGCCGGGCTGATCCGGCAGTACTACGTCGGGACGTCCCGGATGAACGCGCTGCGCCGCGAGGAGTTCGACGCGGCGTTCCCCGGCCTGCTGCCCGCCCTGCTCGCGGCCGAGCGGCGCACGTGAAAGGGCCGCCCACCCGGGCGGGTGGACGGCCCCTCGGCGCGCGGGAGGCGCGGGTCAGGCCTTGACGGCCTGGATCTCGAGCTGGATGTCGACCTTGTCGCCCAGGAGGGCCTTGTCGCCGCTCAGCGGGACGTTGAACTCGATGCCCCAGTCGCGGCGGTTGATCTGCGTGGTGGCGGAGAAGCCGGCGCGGGTGCCGCCCCACGGGTCCTCGGCGACACCGTGGAACTCGACCTCGAGGGTGACCGGGCGGGTGACGCCGCGGATCGTCAGATCGCCGTCGACGTAGTGGTCGCCGCCCTCGGAGCGGACGCCCTTGGTGGCGAACGTCATCGTGGGGTGGTTCTCGACGTCGAGCACGTCGGACGAGCGGACGTGGCCGTCCCGGTCGGCGTTGCGGGTGTCGATCGACGCCATCCGGATCTCGGCGGTCGCGGTCGTGTCGGCCAGCTCCTCGGCCACCTGAACGGCGCCGCTGAACTCGGTGAACGAGCCGCGCACCTTCGTCATCAGGTGGCGGATCGAGAAGGTGACCTCGGAGTGGGTCGGGTCGATGTTCCAGGTCCCGGCGGTCAGTTCGGGTGCGACGGCGGCGATGCTCATGGGGTCTCCCGGTGTGCTTGAAAGTTCAACGACCTGCGTTCGGCAGGTTAGTTGAGTGTTCAAACACTGTCAAACCGGCGAATGTTCCCGTGCGCGTGCAACCCCCCGGCGCCCCCGTGCGTAGTGAGCGGTCGCAGAGGCAAATCCGGCCCTACGACCACCTGGAGGCTCCGTGAGCGAGGAACCGTCCCGCGTCCCGCTCGGGCTGGCGGCGGGCGCGGCCGCCGCCGCCCTGCTGCTGACCGGATGCGGAGGAGGTGAGAAGGCGACCGCCGCCGACGCCGCCGGCGCGGCCCCGGCGGGCGACCTGCCGCAGGCCACCACCTACACCACCCTCGACGGGCTGCCGCAGGACTCCTCGGCGCCCACCGGCGGCCCCACCACCGTCGTGCATCCGGAGAAGGCCGTCCCGGTGTCCGCGGAACCCGGCGGGCCCGCCATCGCGGAACTGCCCGCCACCCAGCTGAAGGGCCCCACCTGGGTGCCCGTGGTGGAGGACCGTCCCGGCTGGCGGCGCGTCCTGCTGCCGAGCCGCCCCAACAGGGTGACCGGCTGGATCCCCGACAAGGGACTGCGCGCCGCGCGCAGCACGCACGTCATCAAGGTCGACATCAGCGACCGCGAGATGACGCTGGCCGAGTCGGGCCGGGTCGAGGGCACCTGGACGGTCGCGGTCGGCGCCCCCAAGACGCCCACCCCCACCGGACGCACGTTCCTGCTCGCGTCCCTCGCCCCCGAGAAGCCGACGTACAGCCCGCTGATCCTGCCGGTCGGCGCGCACTCGGCGACGCTCGACACCTTCGGCGGCGGCCCCGGGACGGTCGCGTTCCACGGCTGGCGCGACACGTCAGTCTTCGGGCGGCCCGTCACGCACGGGTGCGTGCGCGTCCCGGCGGACGCACTGAAACGCCTGGCCAAGGTGCCGCTCGGCAGCATCGTCCAGATCCAGACCTGACACGAACGACGAAGGAGAAACCCCCCATGCGAACGATCACCAAGTGCGCGGTCGCCCTCGGCGCCCTCGCCCTGCCGCTCACCCTGCCGCTCGCCACGGCCGCCCCCGCCTCCGCCACCACCGGCGGGACCGGTTCGGCGTTCGCGATCGCCGCCGCCGGGCCGGTCGCGATCCCGGCGACGCCGTCGGTGTCGTCGGACGCGCAGCGGCCGGAGCGCGAGAGCGTCGCCGAACTGCCGAACAACCCCCTCGTGCGGGCGAGCGCCCTGAACGCCGCCGCGTGGTCCGGGCACGCGCGCGCGTCCGTCGCCGACCTGGTCCTGCCGCGGCTCGGCCTGAAGGCCGCGGCCGTCACCGCCAAGTGCGAGAACGGCAACGGGGTGTCGCACCTGGCGAAGGCGTCCCTGGACGGGCGCAGGCTCCAGGCGAACGCGAAGCCGAACAGCACCGTCGAGATCGCCGTGCCGAAGCTCGGGGACGCCTCGGTCGTCCTCAACCGGCACGTCCGCGACCGTGACGGCTCGCTGACCGTCACCGCGATCCAGGTCCGCGTGCCGCTGCCGGGCGGCAAGACCCAGACGATCGACATCGCCTCCGCGACCTGCGGCAAGGCCGCCGACGCGCCGGGCGGCCCGGGCGGTCCCGGGAAGACGCCCGGCGGGCCGGGCGCGCCGTCGGCCGAGCCGTCGGCGCCGCCGTCCTCGACCCCGGCCGTCCCGACGTCGCCCGCGCCCGTCCCGACCCCCGTCACCGGAGACCTCCCCGTCACCGGCTGACGCACGCGCGCAGGGGCCCGTGCGTCTCCGGGCCCCTGCGCCCCGTCACCCGCCGGACGGCCCGTTCGCGCAGTCCTCGCGGAGGGCGTCCGCGAACGCCGCGCCGGCGCGCACGGCCCTGGCGGCCAGGTCATCGCGGACCCGCCGGACGGCCTCCAGGCCGAGGTCGCCGGTGAGGTCAGGGTGCCGGGCGAACCCCGGGGACGGCCCGGCGGGACGGCCGGCGTCCGCCGTCCGCGTGCACCGCTCCCAGGCGCGGTGCGCGCGGACGGCGGCGTCGACCGCCTCCAGCAGCGTCGGGATCCGCGCGATGAGCCGCGCGTCGGCGTCCCGGCCGGCGGCCCGCGCGCACCGCGCGGCGGGCGCCCGGCCGGGTGCGGCCGTCACGGGGGCGCCGGCTCCGGCGCGGGACGCGCGCTCCCGCATGCGGCACGCCATCGCCCATTCGGCCTCGTCCAGGACGGTCAGGACGGGCGCGGCGTCGAAGGCGGGCGCGAGCAGCCGTCCGGCCTCCGCGACACGTTCCCGCGCGCGCCGGACGTCCGCGAGCCGGGCGCGCTCCGCCGGCCCGAGCCCCGCGGGGTCGATCGCGCGGTCCCGTCCGAGGACGTGCGTGACGCCGCGCGCCCCGCCCGCGATGAAGATCGCGAACGCGAAGCCGTGCAGGATGCCGAACGGCGCGGTCACCGTCCCGAACGCCTCGGCCAGCACGATCGCCCAGACCCCCCAGAGGCCGAGGAAGCAGCCGGTCAGCCCCGCGCCCAGTAGCCCCGTCGCGCGCCGGTCGGACGCGTTGACCGGGACGTACCCGAACGCCGCGGCGATCCCGGCGGCCGCCGCCCAGCCCGTCCCGCCGGTCCGCTGCAGGCCCTCGACGGCGGCCGCCGCCGCGCCGAACACGACCGCGCCGGCGACCAGGCGCTGCCGGGCGAACCGGTACGAGCCGGGCCGCGTTCCCGGACGGTCGAGGAGCAGCGCCCCCTCGCCCGCCCGCAGCCGCGCGAGCGTCTCCGCCGGCAGCCGCGGATCGAACACCATGCCTGCGGGAACGGAGGCGAGACGCGTGGGGCGCGAGCCCGGTCTCTCCATCGTGTTCCTCCGCCCGGTGGGTCGAGCGGATGGCACCACGCCGCGGTGTGCGGGAGGGGAACGGGCGATGACGGCGGGCTGAGCGGCGCCCGTCCGTCCGGGTTGCGGGCCGGGCGGCCGAGCACGGGCGCCCGTCCATGGAGGCCGTGGAGGGGCGCCGTCACGGCGGCCGGGTCCGGTCAGTCCGCGATCGTGATGCCGAGGGCGGCGGCGAGGGACGGCAGGGCGCTGCGGGCGTCGGACGGCGCCAGGACCGCGCCGTCGAGGCTCTCGACGCCCGCGACGTCCCACAGGTCGCACCCGGTGAACCGGGCGCCGGTCAGCGTGGCGCCGCTGAACTGCGCACCCGCCAGCCGGCAGTTCTCGAACCGGACGCCCGCCAGGTCGGCGCCCTGGAAGTTCGCCTCCCGCAGGTTGCAGTCCCGGAACACGACGTCCTTGAACCTGCTGAACCGGTAGTCGCTGAGGTCGGCCCGGCAGTCGTCGAACAGCACGTCGCGCAAGCCGCAGTCCGTCCACGACATGCCGGTCAGCCGCGAGCGGAAGACCCGCGCGTTGAACGCCCGGGAGTCGAACAGCCGCAGGTTCGCGAGGTCGCAGCCGGTGAACGCGACGTCCGCGAATCCCGCGCGCCGCAGCGTCCCGGCGGACAGCCGCGTGTCGGTGAACCTGCACCGCTCGACGTCGATGTTCTCGACGTCGTGCCCGACGAGGTCGAACGGCCCCCACTCGAGCGCGATGTAGGTGCCGTCGTCCCGCAGTTCGTCGTTCAGGGGATCGGCGGGGGTGAGGGAGGCCGGGATCCGGGGCGCCTTCGGTTCCTTGAGCACGGTGGTGCGCGACGGCATGGCCGCGACCCTACCCGCCCGCCGGGCATGGGCCTCCCCCCGATCGTCGCGCACTCCGATGTGCCGCCCGTCCGTATCGAGGCTTTCGGTCGGGCCGTTGGTGGGAGGAAGGTGGGCGGCTGTGCCATGGTGCGGCCTTGGGCGCTGTTCGGGAGGTATGTGTGGGCGACTGGCGGGTCTCCGGGTTCACCGAGGTGGTGGAGCTCGGCCGCGGCGGGCAGGGGCGCGTGGTGCTGGCCAGGCACGAGACCGCGGGCACCCCGGTCGCGATCAAGTACGTCACGGCGGCGGACCGGGAGCCGCTGCGGCACGAGGCGCGGATGCTGGGGACGGTCGACAGCCCGCACGTGGCGCGGCTGTACCGGCTGGTGGAGAGCGACGAGGGCGTCGCGCTGATCATGGAGGCGGTCGAGGGCGTCACGCTGAGGGAGGTGCTGGCCCGGCACGGGGAGCTGGCGCCGGAGGCGGCGCTCGTCGTGCTGAAGGGGTCGCTGCTGGGCCTCGCGGCGGCGCACGCGGTCGGCGTGGTGCACCGCGACTACAAGCCGTCGAACGTGATGGTCCCGGCGGACGGACGCAGCAAGCTGATCGACTTCGGGGTCGCGGTGGCGGCCGGGGCGGCGTCGGCGTCGGGCACTCCCGCGTACATGGCGCCCGAGCAGTGGCGCGGCGAGGCGGTGACGCCCGCGACCGACGTGTACGCGGCGACGTGCGTGTTCTTCGAGTGCGTGACGGGGCGGCGTCCGTTCGCGGGGGCGGGCGGGCACCTGTCGGAGGAGCCGCCGGTCGAGGACGTCGCCGAGCCGCTGCGCCCGCTGGTGGCGGCGGGCCTCGCGAAGGACGCGGCGGGACGGCCGGTGAGCGCGTCGGCGTTCGTCGAGGAGCTGGAGCGGGTCGCGGGCGAGGCGTACGGGGACGGCTGGGAGGACCGGGGCGTGCGCGTCCTGGCCGGTGCGGCGGTCGCGCTCGCGTCGCTGTTCCCGCTGGCCGCGGCCGGGATCGGGGCCGGCGGCGCGGCGGGCGCCGCGGCGGCGGGCGGCGCCGACGGCGG
>NZ_JBHTJA010000072.1:0-34827 GCF_042675525.1 Actinomadura sediminis | reverse complement strand
CGGTAGCCGACGACCGCGACGGGCGCGCGGGCGAGGCCGCGCCGCACCGCGCGGGCCTCCAGGCGCAGCGCGGCGCAGACGACCAGGCCGCCCGCCGGGGCGGGCGCGGCGGCGTCCTCCTCCACACGACCAAGGAGATCACGGCGGTCCTCGGCGTTCCAGCCGAGCCGCCCACCGGGAGCGTCACCGTCCGGTACTACTTTCGCATCGCGAAGTTCAGCCCGCCGGAGGGCGACCGGCCGGGGCCCGCCCTCATAGACTCCGACCATGACCAACTCCCTTGCCCGGCGGAAGCTGGCCATCCTCCCCGTCCTCCTGCTGCCCCTCGGCGCGGTCGCGGCGTGCAGCGGGACGAACGCCGAGACCGACTGCGGCGTGAACTCCTGCACCGTCACGTTCGACCGCGGCGTCGAGGCCAGCGCGTCGATCCTCGGCGTGGACGCCGAACTCGTCAGCGTCCAGGGCGAGACCGTCACCCTCGCGATCGAGGGCAACAACATCACCGTTCCGGTCGGCGACGGCGCGCAGGGCGAAGAGGCCGAGGGCTTCGACGTCTCGGTGAAGTCGGTGACGCAGGAACAGGTCGTCGTGGAGATCACCGCGAACGGCTGAGCCGCTAGACTCTCGCACATGCGTTCGATCAGCGTCGCGGAGCGGCGGGCCCGGCTCGGGCGCCGGCACCGGCTGGCCGCGATGTCCAGGACCGACGACGTCCTGGACATCGCCCGCTCCCTGGTGGTGCTGCACGCCACCGACCCGGCCACGGTGTTCCTGTCGGTCGCGGCGCGCAGCGTGCGGGCCGACCCGGCGGCCGTGGAGCGCGCCCTGTACGACGACCGCACGCTGCTGCGGATGCTGGCGATGCGCCGGACGATGTTCGTCGCGCCCACCGACCTCGTGCCCGTCCTGCAGGCGTCCACGGCCGACGCGCTCGCGGCCAAGCAGCGCGCCGTGTACGCCCGCATGATCGAGAAGGGGCTCATCGACCGGGACCCGGGGTTCACCGACGTCCTCGCCTGGTTCACCGAGGCCGAGGAGGCCGCGCACCGGGCGCTGCTGGCGCGCGGCGAGGCGACCGGGGCGCAGCTCGGCGCGGACGTGCCGGTGCTGCGCACCCGGGTGGACCCGGCGCCCGGCAAGTCCTACTCGAAGCCCACGGGCATCACCACGTGGGTGCTCGTCGTCCTCGGCTGCGCGGGCCGCATCGTGCGCGGCCGCCCGAACGGGTCGTGGATCAGCAGCCAGTACCGGTGGGCGCCCGTCGAGACGTGGCTGCCGGGCGGCATCGCGCCGATGCCCGCCGACGCCGCCCGCACCGAACTGGTCGAGCGGTGGCTGCGGGCGTTCGGACCCGCACCCGTCACCGATCTCAAGTGGTGGACCGGCTGGACGGCCGCGCAGGTGAAGAAGGCGCTGGCCCCGCTCGACACGACCGAGGTCGACCTCGGCGGCACGGCCGGGATCGTCCTCACCGACGACCTCGAACCGGTCGAGACCCCCGAACCGTGGGCGGCGCTGCTGCCCGCCCTGGACCCCACGCCGATGGGCTGGCGGGAACGCGGCTGGTTCCTCGGCGAGCACCGTCCGGCGCTGTTCGACCGCAACGGCAACATCGGCCCGACGATCTGGTGGGACGGGCGCATCGTCGGCGGCTGGGCGCAGCGCCCGGACGGCGAGATCGCGCTGCGCTTCCTCGAGGACGCGGGCGCCGCGGCGCGCGCGGCCGCCGAACGGGAGGCCGAGCGGATCGCCGCCTGGTACGGCGACGTCCGCGCCGTCCCGAGGTTCCGCACCCCGCTCGAACGCGAACTCGCCTCCTGAACCCGCCGCCGCGGGCTGCCGCCGCGGGCTCAGTACGGGTAGGGCGGGCCGGTCACCGCGGCGGCGCGGCGCCGGGCCGCGCTGCGCCGCAGCATGATGACCGGCAGCGACGCGAGGGCGACGGCCACGAGCCCGAGCGACAGGAAGAACGCGATCCCGAGGTACAGCAGGGACGCGTCGTCCGGCTGCACCCGGATCCAGCCGCCCGTCCCCGTGCACGCCACCTGCGCCTGCCCGGTGACCGGCGCGGTGAACGTCGCCGCGTACGTGTGGTTCTCGACGTCCGACGCCACCCACGAGTGCTCTCTGGTCAGCCGGACGGGGATCGTCCTCTCCTCCGTCACGACCGCGCAGGACCGCGGTTCCGAGGCGCCGTCGCGCACGTAGACGAAGTAGCCGTACCCCTCCTCCAGGCGGAGCGACACGCCCGACTCGGGGCCTTCCGAGGAGGGCCCGTCGGCGACTTCCGACTCGGTCCACAGCAGCGCGAACGCACCGAAGAAGAGCAGCACGGCGAGGACGCCGAGGCCGATCGGCAGCGCGTACCAGCCGGCGGCGGGCCGGATGGGCGGCGGCGGCCCGGCCGGTCCGGCCGGCCCCACGGGCGGCGTTCCCATCGGCAGATTCGCCCCTGGCCACATGTCGTCCCCCTGCTGTTCCCCCTGATCAGGATCGGTCCCGTCCACGATCTCATCCGGAGGGCCCCGCCACCAGACGGGGGCCGCCGCCGGGACCGGCCGCCCGCGCCGCGGGGCTCCGGCGAAGGTTCCGCGGGGGCCGCCGAGACGGGACGGACGGCCGGGACCGGTGCGACGGCGGGGATTCGGCGGGGCATGAACGGTTACGTATGGTCGTGAGAACCGACGCGGCCGCGCAAGCCGACGCGGTCGCGCAAGCCGAAGCGGCCTTGAAAAAAGCCGATGTGGTCGTGAAAGCACGTTCCGGCCAGGACAGGGGAGGGAACATGGCCCCGTGGGACCGACTGCCCACTCCGCCGATCCGGATCCCCCGCCCGCCCGGGCTGCCGCGCCCGCCCGGCCTGCCCCGGCCGCCCGGACTGCCCCGCTACACCGTCGAGCGCGACATTCCCGTGCCGATGCGGGACGGGGTGACGCTGCTGGCCGACCGGTACATCCCCGCCGGGGCGAAGGAGCCGCCGCCCACGATCCTCGTGCGCACCCCCTACGGGCGGCGCGGCCCGGCCGCGCTGGCGAACGGCCTGCTGTTCGTCCCGTTCGGTTTCCAGTTGGTCGCGCAGAGCGCGCGCGGGACGTTCGGTTCGGGCGGGGAGTTCGATCCGCTCGGCAGCGAACGCGACGACGGGCTCGCCACCGTCGAATGGCTGAAGCGGCAGCCGTGGTTCAACGGGTCGTTCGCCACCTACGGCGCCAGCTACCTCGGCTACACGGCGTGGGCGACGGCGGCCGAGGCCGGACCCGAACTGAAGGCGATGTCGCTGCAGGTCACGGCGTCCTCGTTCCGGGACGCCGCCTACGTCGGCGGGTCGTTCGCGCTGGAGTCGACGCTGACCTGGACGAACCTGACGCACCAGCAGCAGCAGCCGCTCGGCCTGCTCACCGGCCCGCTCCTCGCGCGCCGCAGGGTGGCGCGGGCCGCCGCGTCGGGACGTCCGCTGTCGGAGCTCGACGTGCTGACCGGCGGCGAGGAGATGCGCTTCTACCAGGACCTCCTCGCCGCGCAGGGCGGCGACAACGGCTACTGGGACACCCGCGACTTCAGCGGCACCGTCGGGGAGGTGTCGGCGCCGGTGAGCCTGCTCGGCGGCTGGTTCGACGTGTTCCTGCCCTGGGAGATCCGCGACTACCTGGCGCTGCGGGCCGCGGGGCACCGGCCGTATCTCACGATCGGCCCCTGGTGGCACACCGATCCCAGGCACGGGATCGTCTCGCTGCGCGAGTCGCTCGCCTGGTTCCGCGCGCACCTGCTCGGCGACCCGTCCGGCCTGCGTCCCGACCCCGTCCGGGTGTACGTGACGGGTGCGCGCGAGTGGCGCGACTACCGGGACTGGCCGCCGCCGGGGATGCGGCAGGAACGCTGGCACCTGCATCCCGGTGGCGGGCTCGGCCCGGACGGCCCGCGCCGGTCCCGGCCGAGCGCCTACCGGTTCGACCCCGAGCACCCGACCCCGGCGCTCGGCGGCCCCACCCTGCTCGGCAGTTCCCGGCCCGTCGACAACCGGCCGCTGGAGCGGCGGCACGACGTGCTCGTGTTCACCTCGCCCGTCCTGGAGCGGGACCTGGACGTCATCGGGCCGATCGCCGCCGACCTGTTCGTCCGGTCCGACCGCGAGCACACCGACTTCGTCGTCCGGCTCTGCGACGTGGGCCCGGACGGCGCGTCCCGCAACGTGTGCGAGGGCGGGCTGCGGCTGCCCGCCGCCGCCGAGAAGCCCGTCGGCACCCGCGGGATCCGCCGCATCGCGGTCGACCTGTGGCCGACCGGGCACCGGTTCCGCCGCGGCCACCGCGTCCGGGTGCACGTGGCGAGCGGCGCCCACCCGAAGGTCGCGGCGAACCCGGGCACCGGCGAGCCGCTCATCACCGCCCGCGCGATGGTCGCCGCGCACCAGGAGGTGTACCACGACCCGGACCACCCGTCGGCGGTCGTCCTGCCGATCGTGGAGGCGTCCCCGGAGAGCGCAGACCCGGACCCGGAGGCCGAGGAGCGGCTCTTCCGGGACGGGACCTGATCACAGCCGGGCCGCCACCGCCTTGGCCAGGACCGACACGGCGTCGGGGCCGTGCGACAGGAACAGGTTCGGCTCGGTGAGTTCCAGCTCGAGGACGACGGGCGCGCCGTCGGGCCCGGGAACGAGGTCCACCCGGGCGTACAGCAGTTCGGGGGCGCCGGGGACGGCGGCGAGGGCGCGGCGCGCGACGTCCAGTTCGGCCGGCGTCGCGGTGGCTCCGGTGACGGCCCCGCGGCCGTCGCCGGGGACGACGAGGCCCTGGACGCCCGTGCCGGGCGCGAGGATCGGGGCCTTGCGGGCGGCGTGGCTGAACTCGCCGTCGAGGAAGACCAGTGCCTTCTCCCCCGCGGTGTCGATGTGGGAGAGGTAGGGCTGCACCATGACGGTGCGGCCGGCGTCGCGGAGTTCGCGCAGGTGGGCGCGGGCGGCGTCGGCCTCGGCGGCGCTCCAGCGGGCCGTGTCGCGCGACCCCGCGGACACCGCCGGTTTGATCACGTACTCGGGCCAGTCCGACGGGACGTCGGCGGGGTCCCAGCGAGTGGGGACGACCGGGACGCCCGCGTCGGCGAGGTCGCGCAGGTACCGCTTGTCGATGTTCCAGCGCAGCACGGGCGCCGGGTTGAGGACGTGCGGGAGCCCGTCGGCCCACGCGAGGAACTCGCCGGGGCGGTGCGTGTAGTCCCAGGTGGTCCGGACGACGACGAGGTCGTGCCGGGACCAGTCGGCGTCGGCGTCCCAGACGACGGGCTCGGCGCGGACGTCCAGTCCGGCGAGGGCCGCGGCGAGGGCGCGGTCGTCGTCGGTGCCGTCGGGCAGGAGGGAGCAGGTGGCGAGGGCGACGCGCATGGGGGGTTCTCCGGGTCAGCGGACGGGATGTCCGGCGGTTCTGAGGGCGTCCTTGACCTCGGAGATCTTCAGATCGCCGAAGTGGAAGACGCTGGCGGCGAGGACGGCGTCGGCGCCCGCCTCGACCGCGGGCGCGAAGTGGCCGGCCGCGCCGGCGCCGCCGCTGGCGATCACGGGGATCGTGACGGTCTCCCGGACGCGGGCGAGCATCTCCAGGTCGAAGCCGTTCTTGGTGCCGTCGGCGTCCATCGAGTTCAGCAGGATCTCGCCGACGCCGAGCTCCGCGCCGCGGCGGGCCCACTCGATCGCGTCGATGCCGGTGCCCTTGCGGCCGCCGTGGGTGGTGACCTCGAACCCGGACGGGGTGCCGGGCGCGCGGCGCGCGTCCACCGACAGCACGACGCACTGGGAGCCGAACCGGTGCGCGGCCTCCCGCAGGAACTCGGGCCGGGCGATCGCGGCGGTGTTCACCGACACCTTGTCGGCGCCCGCGCGCAGCAGCCGGTCGACGTCGTCGACGGTGCGGACGCCGCCGCCGACGGTCAGCGGGATGAACACCTGCTCGGCGGTGCGGCGGACGACGTCGTAGGTGGTGGAGCGGTCGGCGCTGGACGCGGTGATGTCGAGGAACGTCAGCTCGTCGGCGCCCTCGGCGTCGTAGCGGTGCGCGAGCTCGACCGGGTCGCCCGCGTCCCGCAGGTTCTGGAAGTTGACGCCCTTGACGACGCGCCCGGCATCGACGTCGAGGCAGGGGATGACACGGACCGCCACGGTCATCGGACGGCCTCCAGGGCCTCCTCGAGCGTGAACGCGCCCGCGTACAGCGCCTTGCCGACGATCGCGCCCTCGACGCCGTCCGGGACGAGCCCGGCGAGGGCGCGCAGGTCGTCCAGCGAGGAGACGCCGCCGGACGCGACGACGGGCTTGTCGGTGCGGGCGCAGACCTCGCGCAGCAGGTCGGTGTTCGGGCCGCGCAGCGTGCCGTCCTTGGTGACGTCGGTGACGACGTAGCGGGGGCAGCCGTCGTCCTCGAGGCGGGCGAGGACCTCCCACAGGTCGCCGCCCTCGCGGGTCCAGCCGCGCGCGGCGAGGGTCGTGCCGCGCACGTCCAGCCCGACGGCGATCCGGTCGCCGTGCGACGCGATGATCTCGCGGCACCAGGCCGGGTTCTCCAGCGCGGCGGTGCCGATGTTGACGCGGGCGCAGCCGGTCGCGAGCGCGGCCGCCAGGGACGCGTCGTCGCGGATGCCGCCGGACAGCTCGACCTTCACGTCCAGCTTGCCGGTGACCTCGGCGAGCAGCTCACGGTTCGAGCCGCGGCCGAACGCGGCGTCCAGGTCGACCAGATGGATCCACTCCGCGCCCGCCTCCTGCCACGCCAGGGCGGCCTCCAGCGGCGCGCCGTAGGAGGTCTCGGTGCCGGCCTCGCCCTGGACGAGGCGCACGGCCTGCCCGTCGGCGACGTCGACGGCGGGAAGCAGCGTCAGAGTCATGCGGAAACCTTATCGACGGATGTTCTATCGGCGGACGTTCTCAGGACAGGGTGGTCAGCCAGTTGCGCAGCAGCTCGGCGCCCGCGTCGCCGGACTTCTCCGGGTGGAACTGCGCGGCGCACAGCGGGCCGTTCTCGACCGCGGCGACGAACCGGTCGCCGTGCTCGGCCCACGTGACGAGCGGCGGCCGGATGCGGCCCATCGGGTCGGGCTCCAGTTCCCAGCGGCGGGCCGCGTAGGAGTGGACGAAGTAGAACCGCGCGTCCTCCAGGCCGCGGAACAGGACGGAGCCCTCGGGGACGTCCACGGTGTTCCAGCCCATGTGCGGGACGACCGGCGCGTCGAGCCGGTCGACGGTGCCGGGCCACTCGTCGCAGCCCTCGGTGGCGACGCCGTGCTCGATGCCCTCGGAGAACAGGATCTGCATGCCGACGCAGATGCCGAGCACGGGCCGTCCCCCGGCGAGCCGGCGCCCGATGATCCGGTCGCCCCCCACCGACTTCAGCCCGGCCATGCAGGCCGCGAACGCGCCGACGCCGGGCACGACCAGGCCGTCGGCGTTCAGCGCGGCGTCGCGGTCGGCGGTGACGGTGACGGACGCGCCCGCGCGGGCCACGGCCCGTTCGGCGGACCGCAGGTTCCCCGACCCGTAGTCGAGGACGACGATCTCGGGGCGGCTCACAGCCACATCACTCCCCCGGCGAACGCCATCGCCGCCAGCACGAACACGATCACCGCGGCGATCTTGAGGCCCTGCTTGACGAAGCTGTACACCCCGGCCAGCAGGAACACCGCGACCGCGAAGACCGCGACGTTGCCGTAGGTGAACTCCAGGCCGCCGATCTCCACGGTTACAGGGCCCCCTTCGTGGACGGCACGCCGTGCACCTTCGGGTCGAACGCGACCGCGTCGCGCAGCGCCCGGGCGAGGGCCTTGAACTGGGCCTCGACGATGTGGTGGGCGTTGCGCCCGTACGGGACGTGGACGTGCAGCGCCACGCGGGCGTTCGACACGAACGACTCGAAGATGTGCCGGGTCATCGTGGTGTCGTACTCGGGGCCGATCATCGGGGCCATGCCGTCCGGCTCCACGTGCACGAGGTAGGGGCGGCCCGAGACGTCCACGGTGACCTGCGCGAGCGCCTCGTCCAGCGGGATGGACGCGTCGGCGAACCGGCGGATGCCGGCCTTGTCGCCGAGCGCCTCCCGGAACGCCTGGCCGAGCGCGATCGCGGTGTCCTCGATCGTGTGGTGGCTGTCGATGTGCAGGTCGCCGGTCGTCTTGACGGTCAGGTCGAACGACCCGTGCTTGCCGAGCTGCGCCAGCATGTGGTCGAAGAACCCCACGCCGGTGGCCACGTCGACCCGGCCGGTCCCGTCGAGGTCGATCTCGACGAGGACCTGGGTCTCCTTGGTCCCGCGCTCGACTCTGCCCTTGCGCGTCACAGACTCTCCTTCAGTGCGGTGCGGAACGCCGCCGTCTCGTCGGGGGTGCCCACGCTGACCCGCAGCCAGGCGGGCGGGCCGACCTCGCGGATCAGCACGCCCCGCTCGAGCAGGCCCTCCCAGACCCGGCGCCGGTCCGGGAAGCGGCCGAACAGGACGAAGTTGGCGTCGGAATCGGCGACCGCGAGGCCCTCGCCGCGCAGCCACGCGACGAGCCCGTCGCGTTCGCGGCGCAGCGCGTCGACGGTGCCGAGCAGTTCGTCGCCGTGCGCGAGGGCGGTGCGGGCGACGGCCTGGGTGACGGCCGACAGGTGGTACGGGAGCCGCACCAGCAGCAGCGCGTCGATGACGGCCCGGCCGGCGGCGAGGTAGCCGAGGCGGGTGCCCGCCATCGCGAACGCCTTCGACATCGTGCGGGTGACGATCAGGCGGGGCCGTCCGTCCAGCAGCGTCAGCGCGGACGGGGTGCCGGCGCGGCGGAACTCGGCGTACGCCTCGTCGACCACGACCATGCCGGGCGCGGCGTCCAGGACCGCCTCGATCGTCTCCAGCGGCAGCGACGTCCCGGTCGGGTTGTTCGGCGACGTCAGGAACACCACGTCGGGCCGGTGCTCCTCGACGGCGGCGACGGCGCGCCCGGGGTCGAGGCCGAAGTCCTCGTCGCGGGAGGCGTCGATCCAGCGGGTGCCGGACACCGCCGTGATGATCGGGTGCATCGAGTAGGACGGCTCGAAGCCGAGCGCGGTGCGGCCGGGGCCGCCGAACGCCTGCAGGATCTGCTGGATGATCTCGTTGGAGCCGTTCGCGGCCCACACCCGGTCGCCGGTGAGCCCGGCGCCGGGGGTGTCGGCGTTGAGGAACGCCGCGAGGTCGGCGCGCAGGGCGACCGCGTCCCGGTCGGGGTAGCGGTTGAGGGTCCCGGCGACGTCCATGACGGCCTCGCCGAGCGCCTTCGCCAGCGCCTCGGACGGCGGGTACGGGTTCTCGTTGGTGTTCAGCGCGTACGGGACGTCCAGTTGCGGGGCGCCGTAGGGCTCCCGGCCGCGCAGGTCGTCCCGCAGCGGCAGGTCGGACAGGTCGGTCACGAGGGGATCTCCCAGTCGAAGCGGGCCTTGAGCGCGGCGCCGTGCGCGGGCAGGTCCTCGGCCTCGGCGAGCGCGACGACCCGGCCGGTGGCGGCGGCGAGCGCGTCGCGGTCGTACTCGACGACGTGCACGCCGCGCAGGAACGACTGCACGGACAGGCCCGAGGAGTGGCAGGCGCACCCGCCGGTCGGCAGCACGTGGTTGGACCCGGCGAGGTAGTCGCCGAGCGACACCGGCGCGTACCGGCCGACGAAGATCGCCCCGGCGTTGCGGACGCGGGCGGCGACGGCGGCCGCGTCGGCGGTGTGGACCTCCAGGTGCTCGGCGGCGTAGGCGTCCACGACCTTCAGCCCGGCCTCGACGTCGTCGACCAGCACGATGCCGGACTGGCGGCCCGCGAGGGCCTCGGTGATCCGCTCGGCGTGCCTGGTCCGCGCGACCTGCGCCTTCAGCTCGTCCTCGACGGCGTCGGCCAGCCCGGGCGAGTCGGTGACCAGGACGGCGGCGGCGAGCACGTCGTGCTCGGCCTGGCTGATCAGGTCGGCGGCGACGTCCACCGGGCTCGCGGTGCCGTCGGCGAGGATCGCGATCTCGGTCGGGCCCGCCTCGGCGTCGATGCCGATCACGCCCTTGAGCAGCCGCTTGGCGGCGGCGACGTAGACGTTGCCGGGCCCGGTGACGAGGTCGGCGGCCGGGCACTCGTCGGTGCCGTAGGCGAACATCGCGATCGCCTGCGCGCCGCCCGCGGCGTGGACCTCGTCGACGCCGAGCAGCGCGCACGCCGCGAGGATCGCCGGGTGCGGCCGCCCGCCGAACTCGGCCTGCGCGGGCGAGGTGACGGCGAGGGACTCGACGCCCGCCTCCTGCGCGGGCACGACGTTCATGACCACGCTGGACGGGTACACGGCGCGGCCGCCCGGGACGTACAGCCCGACGCGGCCGACGGGGATCCACCGCTCGGTGACGGTGCCGCCGGGCACGACCCGGGTGGTGACGTCGGTGCGGCGCTGCGCCCGGTGCACGATGCGGGCGCGGCGGATGCTCTCCTCGAGGGCGTCGCGGACCGCCGGGTCCAGCTCGGCGAGGGCCCGGTGGATCTCGGCGACCGGGACGCGGGTGCTCTCCAGCTCGACCCCGTCGAACGCCCTGGTGTGCTCCCGGACCGCCGCGGAGCCGCGATGGCGGACGTCCTCACAGATGGGCCGCACCTTGTCCAGGGCGGCCTCGACGTCGAGTTCGGCGCGGGGCAGCACGGAGCGCAGCTCGCGGGGAAGCGGGCCGCGCAGGTCGAGTCGGGAAATCACGCGGACCAGTCTACGGAGTGCTCCCGCCCCCTCGCGCACCGTCTCACGTGCCGAGACGCACGCCACCGCGGGCGCCGCTCAGGCGTGGAACGTCCCGTCCAGCACGGTCACGGCCGAACCGGACAACACGACCCGGTCACCGCGCAGCGCGACGTGGACGGTCCCGCCCCGCGCGGAAGCCTGGTACCCGGTCAGCGTGTCGCGGCCGGCGCGCTCGCCCCAGAACGGCCCGAGCGTGCAGTGCGCCGAACCGGTCACGGGGTCCTCGCCGTCGCCGGGAAGCAGGCGCGGGGCGAAGAAGCGGGAGACGAAATCGTGGCCGGCGCCCGCCTCGGCGCGGGCCGTGGCGATGACGCCGCGGGCGTCGATCCGGGCGAGCGCGGCGACGTCCGGTGCCAGCCCGCGGACGGTCGCCTCGTCGGCGACCTCGGCCAGGACGTCGTTCTGGGCGCTGCGGCCGGCCCACCGGACCTCGGCGCCGAGGGCGGCGGCGAGACCCTCCGGGACCTCGGCGGGCTCGGGCGGCGCGGCCGGGAAGTCCATGGACAGGCGAGCGCCGCCTCCGCCGGCATCGCCGCCTCCGCCGGCATCGCCGCCTCCGTCTCCGGCGCCGTCTCCGTCACCGTCTCCGGCGCCGTCTCCGTCGACGGTCAGGACGCCGCTGTGCAGCGTCCGGAACCGGATCGGCGCGCCGGGCGGGGCCGTCCCCGTGGTGCGGAGGGCGTGCGCGGCGGCCAGGGTGGCGTGGCCGCACAGCGCGACCTCGGCCCGCGGGGTGAACCAGCGCAGTTCCCAGCCGGCGTCCGGGTCGTCGACCGGGCGGACGAAGGCGGTCTCGGCGTGCCTCATCTCGGCCGCGACACGCTGCATCCACGCGGGGTCGGCCGCCTCGGCGAGCAGGCAGACACCGGCGGGGTTCCCCGTGAACGCGCGGTCGGCGAAGGCGTCGACGACGAGCATCCTCATGGCCCCGAACCTACCGTGCGCCCGCCCGCGGCGGCCCGCGGCGGGGGGTGACCGCGCCGTTGCCGCGGACCGTCTGTCTCGAGTGTTCACCATGTGAAAAAGGAACCCTTACCAAGATCATCAACGGCGTCGTAGGCTGCTGTGGAGTGCGTCCTGCCGGCGGGCGCCACGGGAGCGCAGGAGAGACAGTGACGGAGCGGATCGCCCTCTTCCCCCTGGGCACCGTGCTCTTCCCCGGCCTGGTGCTGCCCCTGCACCTGTTCGAGGAGCGGTACCGCCTGCTCGTCGCCGACCTCATGGAGACCCCGGAGCCGCGCGGGTTCGGCGCGGTGAACATCGAGCTGGGGCACGAGGTCGGCGCCGACGCGGCCCGGCGGCTGTCCGGGGTGGGGTGCTTCGCCGAGCTGCACGACGTGACGCGGCACGCGGACGGGCGGTACGACATCGTGGCCGTCGGCACCCGCCGGTTCCGGCTCAAGGAGCAGGACCGTTCGCGCCCCTACCTGCAGGGCGAGGTCGAGTACCTGCCCGAGGAACCCGGAGGCGACCCGGTGCCCGTGGCACGGCACGTCCGGTGGCTGTTCGGCCGGTACCTGGAGCGGCTGCGCGGCGCCGGGGCGGGGCCCGCCGAGGAGATCGACCTGCCGGCCGACCCGGTGAGGCTGTCCTACCTGATCGCGTCGTCGCTGATCCTGGACGGCCACGAGAAGCAGCGCCTGCTGGAGTGCGAGGACGCGGCGCTGCGGCTGCGCGCCGAACGCGACCTGCTCGTCCGGGAGAACCGGATCCTGGCCGCGCTGCCCACCCTCCCGGCGGGGCAGTTCCTGGACGGATCGTTCCACCCGAACTGACGGGACGCCCGCGGAAGGCCGCGCCCCGCCGAAAACCGGTGGACGCGTGCGAGAGACTCGGCCCATGGGCAAGACCAAGTCCGGTGGGAAGCAGGGAGGCGGCGGGACGCCGGCCACCGTCGCCGCCGCGAAGGCGAAGATCGAGCACACCCTGCACCCCTACGAGCCCGACCCGGAGGCCGAGTCCTACGGGGCGGCCGCCGCCGACGCACTGGGCGTCCCGCACGAGCGGATCTTCAAGACGCTGCTGGCCGAGGTGGACGGGAACCTCACCGTCGCCGTCGTCCCGGTGTCGGGGAGCCTGGACCTCAAGGCGCTGGCCGCGGCCGCTGGCGGGAAACGGGCGAAGATGGCCGACCCGCGCGACGCCGAGCGCGCCACCGGCTACGTCGTCGGCGGGATCAGCCCGCTCGGGCAGCGCCGGCGGCTGCCGACGGTCCTGGACGAGTCGGCCTCAGCGCTCCCGACGGTCTACGTCTCCGCCGGCCGGCGCGGACTCCAGATCGAGCTGCGTCCCGCCGACCTCGTCCGCCTCACCGGCGCCCGGGTCGCCGCCGTCGCGCGCGGGTAGCCGCCGCACGACCAGTTCGAGCAGGCCGTAGGCGCCGACCGCGGCGACGGGCCAGCACATCAGCAGCCCCCGGGCGCGCAGCTCGGCGACGCCGGTGACGCGCTCGCGGTCGGCGGCGGCGTGCACCGCGGCGCGGAACTCCTCCAGCCCGATCAGGTGGCCGGTCCGCCA
Organism: Actinomadura sediminis; assembly: GCF_042675525.1. Lineage (NCBI taxonomy): Bacteria > Bacillati > Actinomycetota > Actinomycetes > Streptosporangiales > Thermomonosporaceae > Actinomadura > Actinomadura sediminis. Next base: position 21,564 of record NZ_JBHTJA010000072.1, on the reverse strand, counting down.
GGCGAGCACCCCGGCGAGGACGCCGCCCGCGGCCAGGCCGAGCAGCAGCGCGATGTCGTTGCCGCGGCCCCCCGCCAGGTAGGCGGCGCCGCCGCACAGCGCGCCCGCCACCAGGACGATCAGCGCGAACCGGATGTCGGTGCCGATCGGCGCCTGGCTCTCGGGGTCGGCGAGGTAGGTGTCACCGCGGAAGATGACATATGTCACCTCGGGCGCGGTCCAGGCCCACAGCAGGCCCGCGAGGGGCCCGAGGACCGCCATGATCAGGGTCGTGACCAGCCCGGCCGCCACGCGTCTACCGGTCGGTCCGCGCACCTCGCCCGCTCCCATCCGAGACTCCGCTGTCGGCGAAAGACTAGCCTGCCGTGGTCAGCCGATCGACAATGCAAGGGCGGCTACGCGACGCCCGCACCCGCCTCGACCACTGGGATAGTGTGCCCGACATGTCCGGATTCAGTCCCGCGTTCGAACGCCTCGGCGCCGCCCTGGCGGCCGTCGTCCTGCAGCGGCAGGAGGCGCTCGCGGAGTTCCTGCCCCGCGAGGACTGGAGCGCCGACCTTACCGCCCGCACCTACACCAGCGGCGGTGTCACGGTCCGGGTCTCGCTGCTCGGCAGCTACGCCGTGCGCGAGCGCACCTGGCTGTGGGGATGGGCGAACCCGCAGTTCGGCGACGCCCACCCCGCGGTCGTCCCGACCCTGGTCGTCCGGACGGTCGGCGAACGGCTCGGCATCACCGAGTTCACCACCCCCGAAGTTGACCTGTCCTGGTACGAGGGCACGGCCGGGCACGGCGGCGAACTCATCGCGATGGCCGCGGGCGGCGTCCTGCGCGGCGGCGGCTACATCAACGCCGGCTACGACGGCGGCTCGGCGTACCTGCACGTCGACGACCCCCGCGTGCCGGCCACGTCCTTCGACCCGGTGACCGTGCCGCGGCTGCTCAAGGACGCCACCGGCCTGTTCCCGCACGAACCGCGGCTCACCCTCGCCGGGTTCCTCGCCGAGCACCGCATCGGCTACCGGCAGACCGACACCGAGACCGAGGTGCTCGCGCCCGGCGCCCGCGCCCGCGTCCGCTTCGACGGCCTCGGCCGGTTCATCGACTGGCGGGCCGAACTCAGCCCCGCGGGCCTGGGCGGCTGACCGTCCCGTAGCCCGCGCACGTACCTCTACTGATTCGCGGCCCGGGCCCGCTGGCTAGCGTTGCCCCCATGACCTACCGATTCGGCGTCCAGCTCACCCCGTCCGCCGCCCGCCTCGACGACATCCGCGCCCTCGCCCGCGCGGCCGACGAGGACGGCCTCGACCTGCTCGGCGTCCAGGACCACCCGTACGCCGCCGACCAGGCCGACACCGTCGCCCTCATGGCGGCCCTGCTCACCGGGACCGAGCGGCTGCGGGTCTTCCCCGACGTGGCGAGCCTGCCGCTGCGCGGCCCCGCCTTCCTCGCCAAGCAGGCGGCGACCCTCGACCTGCTCAGCGGCGGGCGGTTCGAGCTGGCGCTCGGCGCCGGCGCGTTCTGGCCCGCGATCGCCGCGATGGGCGGGCCGTCCCGCACCCCCGGGGAGGCGCTGCGGGCGCTGGAGGAGGCGATCGAGATCATCCGGGCGATGTGGCGGCCGGGCGAGTCCGTCCGGGTCGAGGGTGAGCACTACACGGTCAAGGGCGTCCACGCCGGCCCCGCCCCCGCGCACCCGGTCGGGATCTGGCTGGGCAGCGTCGGGCCGCGGGCGCACGCGCTGACCGGGCGGATCGCCGACGGCTGGGCCGCGCCGATCCCGCACTACCTGCCGTACGAGCGGTGGCGCGAGGCGCAGGACGCCATCACCCGCGCCGCCGAGGACGCGGGCCGCGCCCCGTCCGCCGTCACCCGCATGGCGCAGCTCGTCGGGCACGTCACCGACGCGCCGGGCACCGTCCGGCTGGAGGGCGAGGAGCCGATCCGCACCGACGCCGCCGGGTGGGCGCGCGTCCTCGCGGACCTCGCGACCGAGACCGGCTTCGACACGTTCGTGTACTGGCCCGAGCAGGCCGACGAGACGCAGGTCCGCCGCTGGGCGCGGGAGGTCGTGCCCGCCGCCCGCGCCCTCCTCGCCGGCTGACCCGGCCCCCGCCGCGTCAGCCGAGACAGGACGGGCCGAGGAGCTGCTTCAGGTCCCCCATCAGCGCCGGGGACGGCGACACGCGGAGCCGGTCGTCGAGCCGGACGACCGTCGTGCGGGGGCCGTTCTGCAGATGCAGATGCACCTCGGCGGAGCCCGGGTGGGTGGTCAGCACCTCCTTCAGGCGCGACACGGTCGGCGGCGTGCAGCGGTTGAGGGGGAGGCTGACCGACAGCGGACCCACCGCGTCGGTGACCGTCAGGTCGGGCTGGACCACCTCCATCGCGATGATCTTCGCGACGTCCTCGCGGCGGTCCAGCTTGCCCTTGACGATCAGGATCGCGTCCTCGGCGAGCAGCGTGGAGCACAGCTGGTAGGCGGAGGGGAAGCACAGCACCTCGATGGAACCGGCGAGGTCCTCGAGCTGGAACATCGCCCACGAGTTGCCCTGCTTGGTGACCTTGCGCTGCAGGCCCGACAGCAGCCCCGCCACGACGACGATCTGCCCGTCGGGACGCTCCCCCTCGTTGAGGGACGCGATGGCGCAGTCGGCCTCCCGCTCCAGGATGTGCTCGACGCCGAGCAGCGGATGGTCGGAGACGTACAGGCCGAGCATCTCCCGCTCGAACGCGAGGAGGGTGGTCTTGTCCCACTCCTCGCCCTCGGGGATCGCGACGGCGAACGCGTCCTCGCCGCCGTCGTCCTCCAGGGCGCCGAACAGGGAGTCCTGCCCGATGGCCTCCTTGCGCTTGATGTCGATGACCGAGTCGATGGCCTGCTCGTGCACCATCAGCAGGGCCTTGCGCTCGTGGCCGAGCTCGTCGAACCCGCCCGCCTTGATCAGCGACTCCACGACCCGCTTGTTGCACACGATCGGCGGGACCTTGTTGAGGAAGTCGTTGAAGTCGGTGTAGGCGCCCTTCTCCTTGCGGGCCGCGACGATGCCGTCGACGACGTTCGTCCCGACGTTGCGGACCGCCGACAGCCCGAACCGGATCTCGGTGTCCCCGAGCGGGGTGAAGTCGGCCTCGGAGGTGTTGACGTCCGGCGGCAGCACCTTCAGGCCCATGCGGCGGCACTCGCTCAGGTACAGGGCGCTCTTGTCCTTGTCGTCGCCGACGGACGTCAGCAGCGCCGCCATGTACTCGGCGGGGTAGTTGGCCTTCAGGTAGGCCGTCCAGTAGGACACCAGCCCGTACGCGGCGGAGTGCGCCTTGTTGAACGCGTAGTCGGAGAACGGGACGAGGATGTCCCACAGCGTCTTGACGGCCTCCTTGGAGTAGCCGCGCTCGAGCATCCCGGCCTCGAAGCCCTCGAACTGGGCGTCCAGCTCGGCCTTCTTCTTCTTGCCCATGACCCGGCGGAGCAGGTCCGCCTTGCCGAGCGTGTACCCGGCCACCTTCTGCGCGATCGCCATGACCTGCTCCTGGTAGACGATCAGGCCGTAGGTCGTGCCGAGGATGTCCTTGAGCGGCTCCTCCAGCTCCGGGTGGATCGGCGTGATCTCCTGCTGGCCGTTCTTGCGGAGCGCGTAGTTGGTGTGGGAGTTCGCCCCCATCGGGCCGGGCCGGTACAGGGCGCCGACGGCGGAGATGTCCTCGAAGTTGTCGGGCTTCATCAGCCGCAGCAGCGACCGCATCGGCCCGCCGTCGAACTGGAACACCCCGAGCGTGTCGCCGCGGGCGAGGAGGTCGTAGGTGGGCTGGTCGTCCAGCGGCAGCTCCAGCAGGTTGACCTCGACGCCCTTGTTCTTCCTGATCCCCTGCAGCGCGTCGTCGATGATCGTCAGGTTCCGCAGGCCCAGGAAGTCCATCTTCAGCAGGCCGAGCGTCTCGCAGGTCGGGTAGTCGAACTGCGTGATGATCGCGCCGTCGGCGTCCCGGCGCATGATCGGGACGTGGTCGGTGATCGTCTCACCGGACATGATGATCCCGGCGGCGTGCACGCCGGTCTGCCGGATCAGCCCCTCCAGGCCCTGCGCCAGGTCCATGATCTGCTTGACGTCGTTCTCCTCCTCGTACAGCTTGCGGAGCTCGCCCGCCTCGCCGTACCGGGGGTGCTTCTCGTCGAAGATCCCCGACAGGGGGATGTCCTTGCCCATGACCGCGGGCGGGAACGCCTTGGAGATGCGGTCGCCGAGGGCGTAGGGGAAGCCGAGGACGCGGCCGGCGTCCTTGATGGCGGCCTTCGCCTTGATGGTGCCGAAGGTGGCGATGAAGGAGACCTTGTCGGCGCCCCACTTCTCCGTCGTGTACTTGATGACCTCGGCCCGGCGGTCTTCAGGGAAGTCGATGTCGATGTCGGGCATGGACGCGCGCTCGGGGTTCAGGAACCGCTCGAAGATCAGCCCGTGCGGGAGCGGGTCCAGGTCGGTGATGCCCATCGCGTACGCGACGAGCGAGCCCGCGGCGCTGCCCCGGCCGGGGCCGACCAGGATCCCGTTCTCCTTGGCCCACATGATGAAGTCGGCGACGACGAGGAAGTAGGACGGGTACCCCTTGCCGAGGATGACGCCCATCTCGTACTCGGCCTGCTTCTTGTACTCCTCGGGAACGCCGCCCGGGAACCGCCGCTCCAGGCCCTTCCAGACCTCCTTGCGGAACCAGGTCTCCTCGGTCTCGCCCTCGGGGACGGGGAACCGCGGCATGAGGTCGCGGTACTCGAACATGCCCTCCGGCTCGACCCGCTCCGCGATCAGGAGGGTGTTGCGGCAGCCCTCCTGCCAGGCGTCCGAGGAGTCGATGCCGCGCATCTCGTCCGCGGTCTTCAGGTAGTAGCCGCTGCCGTTGAACCGGAACCGGTCGGGGTCGGCGAGCTGCTTGCCGACCTGGACGCACAGGAGCGCGTCGTGCGCGGTCGCCTCGGACTCGTGGGTGTAGTGCGAGTCGTTCGTCACGACCGGCGGGATGTTCAGCTTCTTGCCGATGTCGAGGAGGCCCTGCCGGACGTTGCGCTCGATGTCGAGCCCGTGGTCCATCAGCTCCAGGAAGTAGTTCTCCTTGCCGAGGATGTCCTGGAACGTGGCGGCCGCCTTGAGCGCCTCGTCGAACTGCCCGAGCCGCAGCCGTGTCTGGACCTTGCCGGACGGGCAGCCGGTCGTGGCCATCACCCCGTCGGCGTGCTCGGCGAGCAGTTCCTCGTCCATCCGGGCGTACTTGAAGACGAAGCCCTCGGTGTAGGCGCGGCTCGACAGCTTGAACAGGTTGTGCAGGCCCGTCTTGTTCCGCGCCCACAGCGTCATGTGGTTGATCAGGCCGCCGCCGGAGACGTCGTCGCGCTTCTGGCTCGGTTCGCCCCACTGGACCTTCTTCTTGTGGAACCGCGACTCCGGGGCCATATAGGCCTCGCAGTTGTGCAGGATGAAGTCCGAGACGTAGGAGTTGTCCTCCTCGACCTCGAAGTTGAAGACCTCGCACTCGAGTTCGACCTCGTGCACGTCCCCGATCGGCCGATACAGGTACTCGTCATCCTCGAGAGTGCGCGAGTACGCGCGCTCGGGCTTGTAGGAGACCTGGTACCAGCGGTACTCACGGTCGCTGTGCCCCTGGGGGAAGTCGCCCTTCTCCACACCACTGGACACCGTGCTCCAATGCCCGCGGTCCGCCAGGAGCGCCCGCACTCCCCACGCCAGCGACCGCGAGGCGACCTTGATGTCACGTCGGCCGCTGGGATTGGACGCGGCCCCCGCAAAGCGGCCGTCACCATCGAGGAAACCCTCGAGAAAACCGGCACGGGCCTCGGCCGGTCCGTCGAGCACGCACTGCGGGACCTTCTTATCGCGGGCGCCGCACCCCACCAGCGCTCGAAGCATGAAGGCCAGCGGAACACAGCAGGCCTTGATTTCCTGGGAGCCCTTTTCCGGACGGCGGTACGTCTGGGTCGAAATCTCGAACCGGCGGAGCAGGGTACGCCAACGGTCACCGAGTTCCTGTTCGGCCTGGTTGAGCGTGAGGCCGATCCCGCCGGTCAGTTCACCGCCCCGCGTCTCCAGGTGCCCCTCTGCCGCGTACAGGCCCAGCAGGTATCCGAAGTCATGGTCCAGAGTGATCTGCGAGGGCAGCGCGGGCCAGGATTGATCCGCTCGGTGTTCGGATTCGTATGAGCGTCGCACACCGCCGCCCGACCTCTCGGAGAATCCGGCGGGCAGGAGCGGAAGGACGTCGAGCGCCCGTCGTTCACCGGCCAGTTTGGGAAGGCATGCCCAGGAGTTCCAGTCTTGGGCGCCTCCTCGGCCGGTGCGGCGGCCGGCCGCGATGTCTCCCGGCTTCTTCCAGTCCACCAGGCCGTCCGGTGTGCGGACCAGCACCGGGTGTTCTTCGGTGAGCGTCAAGGACCGGCCGTACCGGCCCGCCAGCTCGATCGTGTACGCCCGGCCCGAGTAAGGCCGCCGCATCGTCCGGAGCACACGCCGGAAACGGCCACGGTGCGTCAGGACCAGGTCACCCACCTGAACGTCCTCGACGTTCTTGACGCCATCGGCCGTAATGATCTCCTGGCCCGGCAGGAGGCAGCCGATGATGGGGGTGACTCCGGCTGCCATCGCGTGCTTGTGGAATTCGTAGGCACCGTGCATGTTGCCGTGGTCGGTCATGGCGATGGCGGGCATCTTCTGCCGCTCGACCTCCGCGAACATCTGCTTCAACCGGGCGGCCCCGTCCAGCATGGAGTACTCGGTGTGAACGTGCAGATGGACGAAAGAGTCGGCCATGCCTGGCGCACCTCCTGGCTGGTGGCATGCGACCGCCCGCGTGCGGCCCGCACGCGGTGTCGCCGTCGGTCCCGGGGGAAGATCGCCGACCCGGGGCCGGGCTCCGGGACGACGCGGTCCTGAAACCTTAACCCGCCTCGGTGGCCCCTCGGGCCCCGACACTCCCAAACCCGCGGGCGGCCCGGTAGGCGCCCGGCGGGACGCCCATGGTGCGCTTGAAGTGCCGCGTCAGATGCGCCTGGTCGGCGAATCCGGTGCGCGCGGCGACCTCGCCCGGCCGCAGCCCCTCGTCCAGCAGCGCGGCCGCCGCGCGGACCCGCGCCTGGTTCAGGTACGCGTGCGGCGGCAGGCCCGTGGCCTCCCGGAACGCCCGCAGCAGCGGGAACGGGCGCGTCCCGACCAGCGCGGCCAGCTCCTCCAGCGTCGGCGGGTCGACGAGGCTCGCGTGCAGCAGGTCCCGCGCGTCCCGGACGACGGGCGGCAGCGCGGGCCGCGCGCCCGGCGTCCCCGCCGACGGGAACCGGGCCGCGTGGCGCAGCAACAGCCCCGCGTAGGCGGTCCGCAGCATCGTGGACGCGGCCAGGGCGTCGCCCCGCTCCCCGGCCCGGTGGACGGCGCGGAGCCGCCGCGCCGCGTCCGCGTCGTCCAGGACGGGGCTCGGGAACGCGGGCGTGCCGCGCGGCAGGCCCAGCTCGGCCGCGATGTCGGCGAGGACCTCCACCGACGGGTAGGTCATCCGGTACGCCCAGCCGTCCGGGCCGCCCGCCTGCCCGGTGTGGACGGTGCCCGGGTTGACCGCGACGACCGCGCCGCGACCGGCCCGCTCGACGCCGCCCGGATGCTCGAACTCCTCCACCCCCTGGAGGATGACGCCGATCGCGTACCCGTCGTGGACGTGCCGCGAGAAGCGGTGGGTCACGTACCGGGCCCGCAGCAGCCCGACGTCGGGCAGCGCGGGATGCCGCCAGTAATGTGCGACCTCTCCCGTCATGCCTGACATGCTAGTCGTCGCCTCCGGTCTCACGTCACGAGACGAGCCGTCCCGGAATTTGACGCGGCCCCGGCGGCCCCGCCTACCATCGTCGCCATGGACCGCCGCTATACCGCGTTTACCGAGCCGGCTCCGACCGAGCCGGTCGACGCGAGCATGTAGCGACGACCTCCGGAGCCGGCCAAGGCAGAGCCCCACGGGCTCTGCCTTTTCTCGTGGAACGACACTTCCCCGACCGGGCGGCCCGGGCACCCCCCTCGCGGCCCGTCCCGGACAGGGTCCGCCAGAGAGGGAACACGAACATGAACGACTCCGTCACCGATCCCGCCGAGCCCGTGGTCGGCACCGCCCCCGGCGCGGAACACGACGCATCACGCGACACCCCGGCCGGCGCCGCCTCCACCGCGGCGCCCGCCACCGCACCCGCTCCGGCCGGTACCGCCGGTGTGCGGCCTGACGGCGGGGAGGTGGTGCGGGTCGTGTTGCCGGAGCTCGGCTCGCTTTCGAGCGTCGGGGAGGCGCGGGCCGCGATCGACGGGATCGACGCGGCGCTCGCCGCGTTGCTGGAGCGGCGCGTGGCCGTCGCCGGGGTCGTCCAGCGGCTCAAGCCCGTCGGCGGGTTCGCCGGGCGCGACCCCGGGCGGGAGCGCGCGATCGCCGAGGCGATGGCCGAGCACGCGCCGTCGCTGGGCGCCGAGCGGCTCGCGCGGATCATGACCGCCGTCATCGAGGCCGGGCTCGACGCCCTCGAGGCGTCCCGCCCGCGACCGGGCGTGTGAGGGCCGCCACGCGAAGGCCGCAAGAACGTTCAATACGCCCATCGCGGCCTCGCCTAACGTCGGCGGCATGACCATGGCGAACACCCGGACGGACGGCGCCGCCGAGGCCCCGTCCGGCGGCGCGCGCTCCGCGGCGGTCCGGGACGGGCTGGGCGTGGGCGTCGCCGTCGGCATCTCCGGCCTGGCGTTCGGCGCCGCGGCCGTCACCGCGGGCCTGACGGTGGCGCAGGCGTGCGTGCTGAGCCTGCTGGCCTTCACCGGCGCGTCCCAGTTCGCGCTGGCGGGCGTCGTCGGCGGAGGCGGCGGACTCGTCGCCGGATCCCTCGGCGCGGTGCTGCTCGGCGGCCGCAACGCCCTCTACGGGCTGCGGCTCGCCCGGACCCTCGACGTGCGCGGCTGGCGGCGGCCGCTCGCCGCGCACGTCGTCATCGACGAGACCACCGCCGTCGCGACCGCCCAGCCGGACCGGGCGTCCGCCCGCGCCGGCTTCTACACCACCGCGATCACCCTCTACGTCGCCTGGAACGCCACCACGCTGCTCGGCGCGGTCGGCGCCGGGCGGATCGGCGACCCGGACGCCGTGGGCCTGGACGTGCTCGGCCCGGCGGCGTTCCTGGCGCTGCTGTGGCCGCGCCTCACCGCCGGGCGCGCCGAGGCCCGGGTGGCGCTCGCGGCCGCCGCCGTCGCGCTCGCGGCGACGCCGCTGCTGCCGCCCGGCGTGCCCGTCATGCTCGCCGCCGTGGCGGCCCTGCCCGCCCTGCTCCGCCGGGAGAAGTCCGCATGAGCGTCTGGATCGCGGTGCTCGCCACCGCACTCGGCTGCTACGCGCTGAAGTTCGCGGGGCTCGTCGCGCCGCAGTCCGTGCTGGACGACCCGCGCGTGCGGCGGTTCACCGAGCTCGTCCCCGTCGCGCTGCTGACCGCGCTGATCGCCGTGCAGGCGTTCGCCGACGGGCGGGCGCTGGAGTTCGACCCGGCCCGCATCGCCGGGCTCGGCGCGGCGGTCGCGGCGCTGCTGCTGCGCGCACCGTTCCTGGTGGTGCTGGCCGCCGCGGCCGCGACCGCCGCCGGGCTCCGCCTGCTGGGCGTGTGAGCCCGCTCAGGACTCCGACTCGACGATCTCCAGCGCCCGCGCGAGATCGTCCGGGTAGGGGCTCTCGAACTCGACCCACCGGCCCGTCGCCGGATGCTCGAACCCGAGCCGCGCGGCGTGCAGCCACTGCCGCGTGAGCCCCAGCCGCGCCGCCAGCGTCGGGTCGGCCCCGTAGAGGTGGTCGCCCGCGCACGGGTGCCTGATCGCCGCCATGTGCACCCGGATCTGGTGGGTGCGGCCCGTCTCCAGCCCGATGTCGAGCAGCGTCGCCGCCCGGAACGCCTCGACCGTGTCGTAGTGCGTCACCGACGGCTTCCCGCCCGCCACCACCGCGAACCGCCCGTCGCCGGACGGGTGCCGGTCGATGGGCGCGTCGACCGTCCCGCGGAACGGGTCCGGATGGCCTTGGACGAGCGCCCGGTAGCGCTTGTCGACGGTCCGCTCCTTGAACGCCCGCTTGAGCCGCGAGTACGCCGACTCGCTCTTGGCCACCACCATCGCGCCCGTCGTGTTGGCGTCCAGCCGGTGCACGATGCCCTGCCGCTCGGACGCGCCGCTCGTCGCGATCGTGTGCCCCGCGCCGAGCAGCCCGCCGAGGACGGTCGGGCCCGTCCAGCCGGTCGTGGGGTGCGCCGCGACGCCGATCGGCTTGTCGATCACGACGATGTCGTCGTCCTCGTACAGGATGCCCATCCCGGGGACCGGCTCGGCGACCGGCGCGGGCGCCGAGGGCGGCGGCGGCAGCGTCACCTCGAGCCACGCCCCGGCCTGCAGCCGCTCGGACTTGGTGGCCAGCGCGCGTCCGTCCAGCAGGACGTCGCCCGCGGCGATGATGTCGGCGGCACGGCCCCGGGACAGCCCGAACAGCCGCGACAGCGCCGCGTCGGCACGCTCCCCCTCCAGCCCGTCGGGGACGTGGAGGCTGCGCGTCTCCCCCATCAGGACTCGTCCCCCGGGGTCCGCGCGTCCCGCTCGCCCGCGGGCTTGGGCTCGGCCTGCTCGGGCTCGGCGGGGCCGGGATCGGACGCCGCCGGGGCTCCGCCGCCCGCGGCGCCGCCCTCCCCGTCGCCGTCCTCGTCTCCGCCGATGCGGGTGCCGTCCAGCTGGAGGCCGCGCGCCGCCAGCACCACGGCCAGGACGCCGCCGCAGACGACCGCCGAGTCGGCGAGGTTGAACACCGGCCAGTTCGGCACCTGGATCCAGTCGACGACGTGGCCCTCCAGCGGCGCGGGCGCACGGAACACCCGGTCCACCAGGTTGCCGAGCGCGCCGCCGAGCATCAGGCCGAGGCAGATCGCCCACGGCAGGCTCCGCAGGTTGCGGCCCGCCCAGATGATCGCCACGACCACCCCGGACGCGATCACGGTGAACACGATCGTGTAGCCGGTGCCGATCGAGAAGGCGGCGCCGCTGTTGCGGGTCTCGCGCAGCGTCAGCAGCCCGCCGAGCAGCCGGATCGGCTCCTCCCCCTGCAGCGTCGCCACCACGACGATCTTGGTCACGATGTCGGCGGCGAGCGCCAGCACGGCCACCACGGCCAGCACGCCGACACGGCGCGGCCGAGGAGATCCCGTGGATTCCCCGGCCCCGCCCTCTGGGTTCGTTGAGTCGCTCAGCGACGTTCCTCGCGTTGTTTGCATGTCACACACAGGGTCGCACGAGGGAACACCTGAAGTCGCGCCTTGCCGATCGGTTCGCCGCAGACCTCGCAGATCCCGTACGTGCCGGCGTCCATCCGCTGGACGGCCCGCTCGCTCTGCGCGAGCAGGTCCTGCGAATTGTACGCGAGGGCGAGCTCGTGCTCGCGCGCGTACGTCTTCGCGCCCGCGTCGGCCTGGTCGTCGCCGGCGCCCTCGCTCGGGTCCCCCTCGGCGATCTGGCTCGTCGAGACCGCGATGTCCGCGCGCAGCTCGGCGATCTGCTCCTCGAGCCCGGCACGGACCTCCGCCAGCTCGTCCGGCGTCCAGTGCTCCTCTCCCGCCCGGACCGGCAGGCCCGCGGCGTCCGGCCGCCGGCCGTCCCCTCCGGCGCCCCGCCGCGCCTTCGCGACGCCCCGCGGCTTCCCGGCCGACTTCCCGGCGGGCTTCGCGGCGGGCTTCGCGGCGGGCTTCGCGGCGGGCTTCGCGGCGGGCTTCGCGGCGGGCTTCGCCGCCGGTTTCGTCTTCGCCTTCGTCGCCGCCCCGGCCCGGGTCCGGCCCGTCCCGGCCGCCGCGCCGGCCTCCGTCACGCTGATCGCCTCGGTGGGCAGTCCGGGCATGGGGTCCCCCTTCACGGGCAAGGTCGGAAGCGACCTGGGATCGTTACCGACCGCTTATGCCCCTCGCACGAGTTTCCGGAAACCCCAGGGATCCCCGAATCCTCGGAAAGGAACCATGACGGACGAACGGCCGTCCCGGCGATAACCGGAAGAGGACGGCCCCGCGGTGCGTTAAAGTCGGGGAACACGCAGCCGCAGCAGGCGATGATGGGGACGCCTGCCGCCGCACGCAGCCATGAGCGACCCGGGGACGGTGCGAGCCCGGGGGCGAGCACGGCGGTCTGATCACCCCGGAGCCTCCGGAAGAACCGCCCCGGCGCACGGGGCCCAGTAGACCCGGTCGCCGCGGCTCGAACGAAGCGGTCCGCGCCGAACCCGGCGCGGTCAAGGAGGGTGGTACCGCGGGGCCCGTCCGGACGATCCGGGCGCGCGTCTCGTCCCTCCGGACACGTGCAGGCCCGTTTTCACGTCGATCCGGAGGTCCGCCATCGTGAGCCGAGGTTTCCGGCCACTGCCCGCGCAGGTCGATCTGCCCGCCCTCGAGCGGGACATGCTGCGCCGCTGGCAGGAGAACAAGGTCTTCGAGCGGTCGCTGGAGCGCACCGCGTCCGGTCCCCGCTGGCTGTTCTACGAGGGGCCGCCCACCGCCAACGGCATGCCCGGCGTCCACCACGTCGAGGCGCGCGTCTTCAAGGACGTCTTCCCGCGCTACCGCACCATGAAGGGCTACCACGTCCCCCGCAAGGCCGGCTGGGACTGCCACGGGCTGCCCGTCGAGGTCGCCGTGGAGAAGGAGCTCGGCCTCACCGGCAAGAAGGACATCGAGGAGTACGGCGTCGCGGAGTTCAACGCCCGCTGCCGCGAGTCCGTGCTGCGCCACGTCGACGCGTTCGAGGAGATGTCCGAGCGGATGGGCTTCTGGGTCGACACGGCCCAGGCGTACCGCACGATGGACCCCCAGTACGTCGAGGCGGTCTGGTGGTCGCTCAAGCAGATCCACTCCAAGGGCCTGCTGTTCCGCGACTTCCGCATCACCCCGTACTGCCCGCGCTGCGGCACCGGCCTGTCCGACCACGAACTCGGCCAGCCCGGCGGGTACGAGGAGGTCACCAGCCCCTCGGTGTACGTGCGGATGCCGGTGACGTCCGGCCCGCTCGCCGACCTCGGCGCCGCGCTGCTGATCTGGACGACGACGCCGTGGACGCTCGTGTCGAACACCGCCGTCGCCGTCCACCCCGACGTCACCTACGTCGCGGCGCGTCCCGCCGGGTCCGACGAGGTCCTCGTCGTCGCCGAGCCCCTGGTGGACCAGGTCCTGGGCGAGGGCGCCGAACGGCTCGCCGTGTACCGGGGCGCCGACCTCGAACGGACCCCGTACCGGCGCCCGTTCGACCTCGTCGACATCCCGGACGCCCACTACGTCGTGCTCGGCGACTACGTCACCGTCGAGGACGGCACGGGACTCGTCCACCAGGCACCGGCGTTCGGCGCCGACGACATGACCGTCTGCAAGAACTACGGCATGCCCGTCGTCAACCCCATCGGCCCGGACGGGCGGTTCCTGCCCGAGGTGCCCATGGTGGGCGGGAAGTTCTTCAAGAACGCCGACGAGGCCCTCACCGACGACCTGCGCGCGCGTGGGCTCCTCTACCGGGGCAGTCACTTCGAGCACAGCTACCCGCACTGCTGGCGCTGCCACACCCCGCTCCTCTACTACGCGCTCCCCGCCTGGTACATCCGCACCACGCAGATCAAGGACCGGCTGCTCGAGGAGAACGAGAACACCAACTGGTTCCCCGAGACGGTCAAGCACGGCCGCTACGGCGAATGGCTGCGCAACAACGTCGACTGGTCGCTGTCCCGCAGCCGCTACTGGGGCACCCCCCTGCCGCTGTGGGTCTGCGAGGAGAACGAGGAGCACGTCACCTGCGTCGAGTCCCTCGCCGAACTCGGCGAGCTCGCGGGCTCCGACATGTCCGCGCTCGACCCGCACCGCCCGTACGTCGACGACGTCGTGTTCCCCTGCCCGTCCTGCGGCGCCGAGGCCCGCCGCGTCCCCGACGTGATCGACGCCTGGTACGACTCCGGCTCGATGCCGTTCGCCCAGTGGGGCGCCCCGCACCGCAACAAGGACGTCTTCGAGGCGTCCTACCCCGCGCAGTACATCTGCGAGGCCCAGGACCAGACACGCGGCTGGTTCTACTCCCTGATGGCCGTCGGCACGCTCGTGTTCGACCGGTCGTCCTACGAGAACGTCCTGTGCCTCGGGCTGATCCTCGCCGAGGACGGCCGCAAGATGAGCAAGCACCTCGGGAACGTCCTGCGGCCGATCCCGCTCATGGACGAGCACGGCGCGGACGCCGTCCGCTGGTTCATGCTCGCCAGCGGCCTGCCCTGGGCGTCCCGCCGCGTCGGCCACGGCGCGCTGGAGGAGATCGTCCGCAAGGTGCTCCTCACCTACTGGAACACCGCGTCGTTCTTCGTGCTGTACGCCAACGCGGCCGAGGCGCAGGGCAAGGCGTGGACGCCCGGCCGCATGGACGAGGCGCCCGCACCCGCCGACCGCCCGCTCCTCGACCGGTGGGCGCTCGCCGAACTGCACCGCACCGTCGGCGAGGTCGACGCCGCCCTCGACCGGTTCGACACCGCCCGCGCCGGGCGCCGCCTCGCCGAGTTCGTCGACGACCTGTCGAACTGGTACGTGCGGCGCTCCCGCAAGCGGTTCTGGGAGGGCCCCGAGACGCCCGAGGGCGCCTCCGCATTCGCCACCCTCTACGAGTGCCTCGAGACCCTCACGCGCCTCATGGCGCCGATGGTCCCGTTCGTCACCGACCACGTGTGGGACGTGATCCGCCCCGCCGACGCGCCCGAGTCGGTGCACCTCACCGAGTTCCCGGCCGTCCGCGAGGACCTCCTCGACGCCGCGCTCACCGAGCAGATGGCGCTCGTCCGGCGGCTCGTCGAACTCGGCCGGTCCGCCCGTGCCGCGAGCGGCGTCCGGACCCGCCAGCCGCTCGGCCGCGCCCTGGTCGGCGCGGCCGGCTGGGCCGCGCTGCCGGAGCAGCTGCGCGCCCAGATCGCCGAGGAGCTGAACGTCCAGGCGTTCGAGGAGCTCTCCTCCATCGGCGGCGACCTCGTCGAGTACGAGGTCAAGCCGAACTTCCGCGAGCTCGGCAAGCGGTACGCCAAGGACACCCCGAAGGTCGCGGGGGCCGTCACGTCGGCGGACGCCGCGGCGCTCGTCCGGTCCCTGCGCGAGGACGGCGCCGTCGAGGTGGACGCCGCCGGGCTCGGCGCCGTGCGCCTCACCGCCGACGACGTGATCGTCACCGAGCGGCCCCGGAGCGGCTGGGCGGTGGAGAGCGCCGCGGGCGAGACCGTCGCCTTCGACCTCACCATCACGCCCGAACTGCGCCGCGCCGGTCTCGTGCGCGAGGCCGTCCGGCTCGTCCAGGAGGCCCGGAAGGCGGCCGGGCTCGAGGTCACCGACCGGATCGAGCTGTGGTGGGAGGCCGCCGGCACCGACCTCGCCGAGGCGCTGCGCGCCCACGGCGCCGAGCTGGCCGCCGAGGTCCTCGCCACGTCCGTCGCCGAGGGCCGTCCCGACGGCGTCGAAGGCGGCCGGGACGACGAGCTGGGCCTCGCCTACTGGCTCCGCAAGGCGGCGTGACCCACGGGGGTTCCGGGGACGCCCCCGGAACCCCCGCCTTCTACGTCTCCCCTGCGTCTCCGCGACTCTGCGGCACCCCACCGCACCTGCCTTGACAAAGTAAGTTCCGGCCGGAAGGGGACGGCGGCGAGCCACGGGTTTTCGAGATGCATCGCGTTTTGTCATGATGGGCGGGTGAACCTTCCCGAGCACCCTTCCGGACAGGATCCCGCCCGGCTCCGCGCGTCCGACGCCGACCGCGACGAGGTCGCCGACCGCCTCCGCGAGGCCCTGGCCGAAGGACGGATCACGGCCGAGGAGCACGCCGAGCGCATCGACGCCGCCTACCGGGCCAAGACGTACGCGGACCTCGAACCCCTGCTCGGCGACCTGCCCTCGGGCGCGGCGCCCGTCCCGCGCGTCAACCTCCGCAAGGAGGAGGCGCCGGCGCCGCCGCCCGCCCGGCACTCGGCGAACGTCGTGGCCGTCCTGTCCGGGGCGACCCGCACCGGGCGCTGGCTCGTGGAGGAGCGGACCACGGTCGTCTCCCTCCTCGGCGGCATCGAACTGGACTTCCGCCGGGCCGTCCTCAGCGCCTCCGAGGTCACGCTGAACATCACGGCGATCATGGGCGGGGTGGCCATCACCGTGCCGCCGGGGGTACGGGTCGTCGACTCCACCATGGCGATCCTCGGCGGGAACTCGCTGCCCGAGGACGACGTCGTCGATCCGGACGCCCCCGTGATCCGGCTGACCGGCATGGTCCTGCTCTCCGGCGTCACGGTCGAGCGCAAGGAGGCCGATGCCTCCGGATCGCGGCGCGAGCGGCGGCGGGAACGGCACCGCCGGATGACGGACCGCCACGCGCAGACCCCTCACCGGCCGACGGAGCGCCGCCACCGCCACCATTGACGGGACCGGGCGCGGCGGCGCGACGGACGTCAGTCGCGGGCGCGCTCGCGGTCGGGCTGGCAGACGAGGCAGGGCGTGCAGCCGCGGGCCTTGGCCTCGGCGCGGGAGAGGGACTCCAGGTCGTCCGCCTCGTCGCCGATGTCCTCGATGAGGGCGCAGTCCGTACGGTGGTAGCGCTTGGTGCCGCTCAGGATGCGGACCTGCGGGTCGTCGCCGTCCGGATCCGCCGCCGCGGGCGGCTCCTCCCGGACGGGCTCGGGCTCGGGGGCCTGCCGGGGCACCTCGGCGGTCTCGTCCGGCGCGACCGCGTCGCGGGGCCGCGGAGCCGGCGTGTCCTGCTCGGCGGCGGCGTCCGCCCGGGACGGCTCCCCGGCCGGCCGCTCCGGCTTCTGCTCGTCCTTCGCCGGCGCCGCGCTCTCCGCCGCCCCGACCTTGTCGGTCTTCTCGACCTTGCCCGTCTCGGCGTCCTTGCCGGTCTCGTCCGGCCCGTCGCGCTCGGCCCGGTCCCGCACCGCGGGCTCTTCGGGCTTCTCCTTGACGAGGTCGGCGACGGGCAGGTCCATCAGCGTCGGGCCCGCCGGCGCGCTCTTCGGCTTCTCACCCGCGTCGTCGCGGGGGATCTCGGCGGTCACGTCGAACGAGGTCGGCGCGGGGGCGGGACGGGCGAGGCCAGCGAGGCCGTTCTCCTCGGCACCGGACCGTTCCGCCGTCCTCACCGGCTCCTCGCCCGGGGCGGCCTTCGTCTCCTTGCCCCCGCCGGCCTTCGGCTCCGCCTTGGCGCGCGCCGCCAGTGCGGTGTCCGGCATGCAGGCGGTGCAGGAGCTGAAGCCCTCCTCGCGGGCCTCCGCGTAGGTGAGCTCCTCGGTCTCGCGGCCGGCGAGCTGGCGGCAGGTGTCCAGGTGGTAGCGCTTGCGGCCGCGGACGACGAACACCAGCGCGTCGTCGGGCACGTCGACCGGCTGTACCGGGATCTCGACGGCGTCGTCGGGCGGTTCCGGCGTCCCGGCGGGCTTGGCGGCCCCGGGGACGGCGGCCGGCGCGGCCGCCGCCGGCTTGGCGCGCTTGTCCCGCTTGTCCCGCCGCGGCTTGCGCTTCTTCGCGGGCGCCGTGGAGACGCCCGGGCCGAACAGCTCCTTGCGGCGCAGGAACACCCCGATGGCCAGGCACAGCGCGGAGACGATGCTGACGCCGATGGAAATGTAGATCACCACCAGCGCGTCCAGGCCGAAGACCTGGGCGCTGTCGCCGTTGCCCGCGACGATTCCCGCGACGAGCAAGGCGATGGCCGTCACCACGAGCACGCCACTCAGGATGATCACAGGGTCTCTCCCCCTCGTTCAGACCGCTCGGCTCCCGGGCCGCCCGAGGGCCCGGTGGTCGACCCGCCGCGGCGCCGCCGGGATGGCGGCGATGCCATCCTCGGCGCGGCGGACGGAAAGACCCTATCGCCTGCGGTGCCCGCCTCAGCGCCTCTCGTGCGGCGGGTTGTCCCCACCGGAGTGGAACGCGCCGGTCGCCGAGTGCTGGACCTGCTGCGGGCCGTGCTCGGCCGGCGGCGGGAAGCCGGTGGGGGCGGCGCCGTTGCGGTTCTCGCCCTGCGGGACGGCGTTCTGCGGACCGGTCTGCGGACCGGAGTTCTGCTGCTGGCCGGGGGCGCCGGGGACGGCCGCGAACGCGCCGGTCTCGGTGCTGCCCGCCTCGAGGTCGCGCAGCTGGCCTTCCAGGTAGACCTTCAGGCGGCTGCGGTACTCGCGCTCGAACGCGCGGAGGTTGTCGACCTCGCGCTCGAGCTCCTCGCGCTGCTGCACGAGGGAACCCATGACCTGGCGGTGCCGCTCCTGGGCGTCCCGGTCGAGGGCCTCGGCGCGGGAGCGGGCCTCGCTGACGATCTGGTCGGCCTGCCGGCGGGCCTTGCCGAGGATCTCCTCGGCCTCGCGGCGGGCGCGGCCGAGCGTCTCGTCGGCCTCGCGGCGGGCGTCCGCGATCGCCTGGTCGGCGGTCTGCTGCGCGAGCGCGAGCACGCGGGCGGCGGTGTCCATGTTGTCCTCGCCGCCGGACTGGGCCGCGGCCATGCCGAGACCGCCGAGGGCCGGCTCCGGCTCGGGCTGCTGCTGCACCGGCTGGGGCGGCGCCTGCGGCTGCGGCTCGGGACGCGGGGGCTCGGGGATCTTCTGGACGTCCGGCTTCGGCTCCACGATCGGAGCGGCCATGGCGGG
Source organism: Actinomadura sediminis (assembly GCF_042675525.1). Classification (NCBI taxonomy): domain Bacteria; kingdom Bacillati; phylum Actinomycetota; class Actinomycetes; order Streptosporangiales; family Thermomonosporaceae; genus Actinomadura; species Actinomadura sediminis. The sequence goes on along the minus strand of NZ_JBHTJA010000072.1, from coordinate 2,856 downwards.
AACCTTGCCGCGAAGGCACTCGGCCAGCTTGGCCCGCAGTTCCTCGTTCTCCTGGATGAGGCGGTCGAGTTCGGCCTCGACCTCGTCGAGGAAGGCGTCCACCTCCTCCTCGTCGTACCCCGGCCTCAGCCTGGTGGTACTGAACTGCTTGTTCCGCACATCGGCGGGTGTCAGCGGCATGTTCGTCTCCTTGGCGCGCTTGGAGTCTGTCCCAAAGGACGGTATCCGATCAGAGCCCCGGTACGAAGATGATCAAGATCCAGACCACAAAGAAGAGGACGGTGAAGCTGAGGTCCAGCGACACGTTACCCAGCCGTACGGGCGGAATGTAACGCCTCAGGAACTTCAGCGGCGGGTCGGTGACGGTATAGACCGCCTCGGCGATCACCAGGACCACTCCCGTCGGCCGCCACTGCCGGGCGAACTGCTGCAGGAGCTCCAGGATCAACCTCCCGATCAGCAGCAGGAGGAAGATGATCAGTACGGCCTCGATCACGGCCCAAACGATGTTCACGGATACTCTCGCATGTGGATCTCAGCTCTGGTTGAAGAACCCTCGTTCTGCCATCCGGGCCTTGTCCTCCGCCGTCACTTCCACGTTGGCGGGTGACAGGAGGAACACCTTGTTCGTAACACGCTCGATGCTCCCGTGCAGGCCGAACACGAGACCCGCCGCGAAATCGACGAGACGCTTCGCGTCGCTGTCGACCATCTCGGTCAGGTTCATGATGACCGGCGTCCCCTCACGGAAGTGCTCACCGATGGTCCTCGCCTCGTTGTAGGTCCTCGGGTGCAGCGTAGTGATGCGCGCGAGGTCCGTGGTACCGCTCTCGTAGAGCGCCACGGAGCGTCGCTCGACGGTCGACGGGGCGTGATGCTCGCGATCACGGTCCGGTTCGTCCTCGGCTCGGGTAAGCTGACCGCCGGATTCGTCCTCGCGACGGCGCCCCTCGCCGGGGTCGGTCTCATCGTCGTAGATGTCGTACTCGTCGTACCTGTCGTCGTCGTAACGGTCGTCCTCCACCAGGCCGAGGTAGACCGCCATCTTGCGCATCGCGCTGGCCATACGCCCCTCCGTGTCCTGTGGCCGCGGCTCCGGCGCGTCCGGCGCCGCGGGTGACCGTCCGTCTGCGTGGCCCGCGTTCCGGCAGGTCCCACTGGGGGGACATTACCTGACGATTGCCCGTCGGCCGCCGAGCAACGCCGTACCGATCCTGAGGTGTGTCGCGCCGCACGCGATCGCCTGTTCCAGATCACCGCTCATACCCGCGGAAACGATCGAGGCGCCCGGATGGTTTCGGCGGACGCCCGACGCGACCTCGGCGAGCCGGGCGAACGCGGGCAGCGGGTCGGCGCCGAGCGGCGCGACCGCCATCACCCCGCCGAGTTCCAGGCCGGGCGCCCCCGCGATCTCGTCGGCGAGGCCCGGGACGTCCTCGGGGGCGGCGCCGCCGCGGCCCTCCCGCCGTTCGTCCTCGTCCAGGGAGACCTGCACCAGGCAGCGCAGCTCCCGGCCGGCGCGGCCGGCGGCGTCCGACAGCGCGCGGACGAGCCGGGCGCGGTCCACCGAGTGGACGACGTCGGCGTAGCCCGCGACGGCGCGGGCCTTGTTCGTCTGGAGGCGTCCGACGAAGTGCCAGGTGAGCGGCAGGTCGGCGCAGTCGGCGGCCTTCGGGCGGGCCTCCTGGTCGCGGTTCTCGCCGACCTCGGTGAGGCCGAGTCCGGCCAGCAGCCGCACGTCGGCGGCGGGGAAGGTCTTCGTCACCGCGATCAGCGTGATCTCGCGCTCGTCGCGGCCCGCGGCGGCGCAGGCGGCGGCGATCCGCGCGCGGACGGCGGCGAGGCCGTCGGCCAGTTCGGCGCGGCGCTCCTCGGGGGTCACTACGGGCGTTCCTCGCGTTCGGTCAGCCATACGTAGCCGGCGAACCGGCCGGTGCGGCCGTCGCGGCGGTAGGAGAAGAGGTCCGGGTCCTCGATGGTGCAGCGGGGGTCGATCCGGACGTCGGCGACGCCCGCGGCGGCGAGCTGCCCGGCGATGCCGGCGCGGATGTCGAGGCCGGGGGTGCCGCGGGACGTGGTCGCGCGCGCGGCGGGCACGGCGGCGGCGACCTCGTCGCGCATCGCGGCCGGGACCTCGTAGCACCCGCCGCACGCGGCGGGGCCGATGGCGGCGGACGTCCGGGACGGGTCGGCGCCGTGCTCGCGCATCCGGTCCAGGAGCGCGGGGACGACGCCCGCGGCGGTGCCGGGACGGCCGGAGTGCGCGGCGCCGACGACGCCGGCGACGGGATCGGCCAGCAGGACGGGGGCGCAGTCGGCGACCAGGACCGCGAGGGCGAGACCGGGGACGGTGGTGACGATCGCGTCGACGGGGGTGTCGCCGAGGTCTTCGGGGGCGGTGACGTACGCGACGTCCGCGCCGTGCACCTGCCGCATCCAGACGGTACGGGCGGGGTCGACGCCGAGGCGGGCGGCGGCCCGCTTCCGGTTGTCGCGGACGGCGGCGGGGTCGTCGCCGACCGCACCACCGAGGTTGAGGGAGTCGTAGGGGGCTTCGCTCACGCCTCCGGCGCGTCCGGTGAACGCGGCGCGGACGCCGGCGCCGAGGGCGAAGTCGCCGCGGGCGGTGTCGCCGTGTATGGGGGTCACGGTCCCTTCAGGAAGTCGGGGACGTCGAGGTCGTCCTCCTCGTCGAACACGACGCGGCGCGGGGGGCGCTTGCCGGTCGCGGCGGGGCCGCCGTCGTTCTCGCCGGCGTGCACGCGGGAGGGCTGGTCGGCGGCGGGGCGCGGCGCGGGGGCGCGCTGCGCCTGCTCGCCGGCGCGGGACTCCCGCTGCTCGGCGGGCTGCGCCGCG
>NZ_JBHTJA010000071.1:0-34862 GCF_042675525.1 Actinomadura sediminis | reverse complement strand
CGCCCGGACCGGTCGCGCCGCCCGCCGCGGCCGTCCCGGCGCCCGCCGGCCCCCCGCCCGCCGCCGGGCGGCCGCGCAAGCAGCGGGACCCGTTCTTCGACAACGCGAAGTACTTCGCGATCGTGCTGGTGGCCATCGGCCACTCCATCGCGTACCTGCAGAACGTGCCGATGGCCAAGGGCCTGTACCTGTTCATCTACATGTTCCACATGCCGGTGTTCATCGTGCTCACCGGCTACATGTCGCGGAACTGGACGTTCTCGGGCGGCAAGGCGCGCCGGCTCATCACGGCCGTCGGGGTGCCCTACGTCGTGTTCGAGGTCGCCTACTCGCTCTACGACTGGGCCTGGACGGGCGGGCGGCTGGAAGTCAGCCTCCTCGAGCCCTACTACCTGACCTGGTTCCTGCTCGCGCTGTTCATGTGGCGGCTGTCGACCCCGGTGTGGCAGCAGGTCCGCTGGCCGGTGGCGCTGTCGCTGGTGATCGCGCTGCTGTCCTACACGGGCGAGCTCGGCTCGACGCTCAGCCTGCACCGGGTCCTCGGGCTGCTGCCGTTCTACGTCATCGGGCTCACGCTCCGGCCGGAGCACTTCGAGGTGCTGAAGCGACCGATCGCGCGGCCGATCGGCGCGGTCGTCCTCGTCGCCGGGCTGGGCTTCGCCTACGTGGCGATGGGCCGGATGAACATCGAGTGGATCTTCTGGCGGCACACGCACGAGGAGATGGGCGTCGCCAACGCGACCGGCACGCTGATGCGGGTGGCGATGTTCGGCGCCGCGGCCGTCCTCGTGGCCGCGTTCCTGGCGGTCGTCCCGCGCGGGCGGCACTGGTTCACCGGGCTGGGCGCCGCCACCCTGTACGGCTACCTGCTGCACGGCTTCCTGACCCGTGCGATGAACTTCACCGACGGCTGGGACATCGGCTGGCTCAACACCGAACCCGGCGTGCTCGCCGCGGTCGCGACGGCGGCCGTGGTGATGACGCTGCTGTGCACGCCGCCGGTCGTCCGGATGATGCGGTGGGCGCTGGAGCCCAAGCTGACCTGGATGTTCACCCCGCTGCGGCGCCCGGTGCGGAAGTAGCCGGGAGACCGCCCGGGAGCGGTCCTCGGGAGCGGTCCCCGGCCGCCGGCGGACCCCGGCGAAAGACCCGAATCGTCCGCCGGCGGACCGGAGCACCAGTACAGTGACCGTGTCGTTACCCCCGCGGCACCGTGACGTCTCCCCTCGGAAATATGGCTGTTACCTCCCCTTCGACGAGTTCCTCGCCGAACTCGCCCGCGCCGTCCTCCGGCACGGACGCCCCGCACGGACCCGCCGATCCCCCGGACCGGCCGTCCGGACGGCGGGACGCCTACTTCGACAACGCCAAGTTCTGTGCGGCGGTCCTCGTCGTGGTCGGCCACGTCTGGGCAAACTTCGGGGACAGCCACGCCGTGACGGCCGCCTACACCGTCCTGTACGCGTTCCACATGCCGGTGTTCGTCTTCATCTCCGGCTTCTTCTCGCGCGGTTTCATGCGGTCGACGGGCAAGTTCCGCAGCATCCTGCCGACGCTCGTCGTCCCTTACCTGATCTTCATCGTCCCGTACCGGCTGCAGATCGTCCTCCTCAACGGAGCCGATTTCGACCTGCACGAACTGTTCCGCCCGCACTACCTGATGTGGTTCCTCGTCGCCATGGTGTTCTGGCGGCTGAGCGCGCCGCTGTGGGGCCACCTGCGGCACCCGACGGCCGTCTCGGTGGTGCTGTGCCTGATCGCCGGGAGCTGGACGTTCAACGCCGACGGGACCGTCGCCCGGACGGTCGGGCTGCTCCCGTTCTTCGTGCTCGGCCTGACGATCGACCCCGCGCTCGTCCGGCGGCTCAGGGCCCGGTGGGCGCGCTGGGCGGGCGCCGCCGTGCTGGCCGCGGCGCTGCCGATCGCCTACGTGTGGCAGCTCGGCACGGTCGTCCCGGCGATCGACGCGGACCTGCTCTGGTGGAACCGGGGCTACGAGGACATGGGCTACTCGTCCCCGGAGGGAATGGCCCTGCGGCTCGCCGCCCTGGCGGCGGCGCTGCTGCTGGGGGCCGCGTTCCTCGCGCTCGTCCCGCGCACCACGACGTGGTTCACCGCGATGGGCGCCCGCACGATGTTCATCTACCTGCTGCACGGCCTCGTCGTGAAGGTCCTCGACTACGGCGGCCACTTCGAGGCCGAGGCCCTGCACACCCCCGCGGGGATCGTCGGGGTCACGCTGGGCGCCGTGGCGCTGGGCGTGCTGCTCGGCACCTCGCCGGTGCGGCGGCTGACCCGCTGGGCCGTCGAACCCCGCGCCGATTGGCTTCTCAAGCCACGGCAAAGCAGGACGTAGTATCGATCTACGCTATGCGGCTACCGTTCCGTCGTCTTCCGTTAACCGATTGGCCAGCGCGTGAGCAGTGACAGCAAAGACGTCTCTTTGAGCATCATCGTTCCGGTGCACAAAGTGCAGGGCTACCTGCGGCAGTGCATGGAGTCGATCCTCGAGCCGGGAATCCCGAACCTCGAAGTGATCGCGATCGACGACTGCTCGCCGGACGCCTGCGGGCTCATCCTCGACGAGTTCGCCGAGCGGGACTCGCGCGTGCGGGTGCGGCACCTCACCGAGAACGTCGGGCTCGGCCAGGCCCGCAACATCGGCCTCGACATGGCGACGGGCGACTACGTCTGGTTCTTCGACAGCGACGACCACGCCACCGAGGGCGCCGTCCGCGCGATCCTCGACCGGCTCGCCGAGACGCGCCCGGACGTCCTGATGTTCGACTACGCGCGCTCGTACTGGAACGGGCGGGTCAAGCGCAGCATCATCAACCACCTGTTCCGCGAGCCCCCGGCCCCGGACGTCTTCACGCTCGCCGAGCGCCCGAGCGTGCTGGAGATGATGATGACGTCCTGGAACCGGGCGATCCGCCGCGAGTTCCTGGTGAACCTCGGGCTGCGGTTCAGCAGCGGCTACTACGAGGACGTCAACGTCACCTACCCGATCCTCATGGCCGCCGAGCGGATCAGCCTGCTCGACCGGGTCTGCTACATCTACCGGCAGCGCCGCCGGGGCGCGATCACCAAGACCGCCGGCGCCAAGCACTTCGACGCGTTCGCCCAGTACGACCGCATCTTCGCGTTCATGGACCAGAGGGGCCCGGAGGCGGACCAGTTCCGGCCGCTGATGTTCGACCGGACGATCTGGCACCTGCTCGTCATCCTCGAGCGGGGCGACCGGGTGCACCCTTCGGAGAACGAGCGGTTCTTCGCCGAGATGTCCAAGACCTACAACCGGTACAAGCCGGCCGGGCACGTCCCGCCCGACGACAAGCCGGGCCTCGCCGACAAGCACCGGGCCATCGAGCGCAACGACTTCAAGGCGTGGGAGCGGCTCAACGCGCCCAAGCTGACGACGAAGGCGAAGAAGGGCACGAAGAAGGTCCGCAAGCTGCAGAAGCGCGGCGTCGTCCGCTCCAAGCAGCTCGCGAAGGAGCGCTACTACTACCAGATGCGGCTGCGGATGCCGATCGAGGAGAACCTCGCCGTCTTCGCCGCGTACTGGTACCGGGGTTACGCCTGCAACCCGGCCGCCATCTACGAGAAGGTCCGGGAGCTCGCCCCCCACATCCGCTGCGTGTGGGTCGTGAAGGCGTCCGGCCGCAAGGACATGCCCGAGGGCGTGGAGTACGTGGTGTCGGGGTCGGCGGAGTACTACCGGACGATCGCCGCCGCGAAGTACTTCGTGAACAACGTCAACTTCCCCGACCACGTCGTCAAGCGGCCGGGGCAGGTGCACCTGGAGACCCAGCACGGCACGCCGCTGAAGAAGATGGGCCTCGACCAGATGGAGTACCCGGTCGGCGCCAACGACATGGACTTCAAGGCGCTCATCGAGCGGTCCGACCGCTGGGATTTCCTCATCTCGTCCAACCCGCTGTCCAGCGAGGCGTGGGAGCGCGGGTTCCCGTGCCACTACGAGATGCTGGAGATCGGCTACCCGCGCAACGACAAGCTGGTCCGCGCCACCGAGAAGGACCGGGTGCGGGCGCGCGCCGACCTCGGCATCCCCGAGGGCAGGACGGCGATCCTGTACGCGCCGACCCACCGCGACTACCAGCGCCGCTACAGCCCGATGTTCGACATCGGCCGGGTCGTCGAGCAGCTCGGCGACGACCACGTGCTGCTGCTGCGGGCGCACTACTTCTACAAGCTCAAGGACATGGCGGCCGACATGGGCTGGCCCGAGGACCGCGTCATCGACGTGTCGACGCACCCGTCGGTCGAGGACCTGTCCATCGCGTCGGACGCGCTGCTCACCGACTACTCGTCCGTCATGTTCGACTACGCCAACCTCGGCAAGCCGATCGTGATCTACGCCAACGACTGGGAGACCTACCGGCTCACCCGGGGCGTCAACTTCGACATCACCGAGTTCCCGCCCGGCGTCGTCGCCCGCACCGAGCCCGAGCTCGTCGACGCGTTCGTGTCCCGGGCGGCGTGGGGCGACGCGGCCACGAAGAACCTGGAGGCGTTCCGGGCGCGGTTCTGCCCGTGGGACGACGGGAACGCGGCCGAGCGGGCCGTGCGCCGCGTCTTCCTCGGCGAGAAGCTCCCGCCGGTCGCCGTCCCGGCGGAGGCGGCGAGCATCGGGCCGTCCGCGTCCGGCGCGTCCTAGCCCGCGCCCCCGCAGGACCGTCACATCCCCCAATGACCGTCCCGCGACCGGACCCGCATCCGGATCGCCGGCTCACGAAGGAGTGGGCATGCCCGCCCGCATCAGCGTCATCGTGCTCTCCCACGGCGCCGGGGACCACCTCGGCGACGTCCTGGAGTCCCTCGCCGCCCAGACGTTCCGTGACCTGGAGGTGCTGGTCGTCGACGACGGCACCGGGACGGCCGCGCGGGCGCCGCTGCCCGACGACCGGTTCCGGCTGATCCGGCGGGGGGCGCCCAGCCGGGGCGCCGCCCGCAACCTGGGGGTGGCCGAGAGCGGCGGCGAGTACCTGCTGTTCGCCGACTCCGGCGACCCGCTGCCGGAGGGCGCGGTCGCGGCGCTGCTCGGCGCCCTCGAGGCGTCCGGCGCCGAGCTGGCGAAGGGCCCGGACGCGTCCCGCAAGTGGACCGGCCAGGTGTCGCAGTGGAAGGCGCTCGGCGACACGGCGGCGCCCGCGACGGGCACCGACCTGCGCCGCAGCCCCGACCTGCTGTCCGACCGCAAGATCGTCGGGACGCTGCTGCGCCGCTCGTTCTGGGACGCGCACGGCCTGGAGTTCCCCGACCTGTCCCGCGACGACGACCTGCCGGTCATGGTGCGGGTGCTGCACCTCGCGAAATCCGTCGACGTCGTGCCGGACGTCGTCCTGCACCGGCGGTCGCGGCGGTACGAGCCGACGACCGAGCTGCAGGAGATCGCGGACGGGTTCGCCGCGGCGAACCTCGCCACCGCCTTCGTCGCCGAGCGCGGCGACGCCAAGGAGCTGCGGCGCCTCCAGCTCGCCCTCGTCACCCACGAGCTGAAGACGTTCCTGGACGTCCTGCCCGACCTGTCCGGGGACGAGCGGGAGCAGGTCATCGCGCTGGCGGCGGCGTACGGCAAGGGCGTCTCCGCGAAGGTGTTCGCCGAGGCGCCCGCGCTGGTCCGGCTGAAGTGGCACCTCGCCGCGAGCGGGCACACGATGGAGCTGGTGAAGGTCGTCCGGTACGAGCGCGGCAAGTCGTCGCCGTCGATCGTGCGGGACCCGCTGCGCCGCTACGTCGTGTACCCGTACTGGAAGGACGCCAAGATCGACGTCCCCCGCGAGGTGTACCGGGCGCGCGACGAGGTGAAGATGCGCGGCCGGGCGCACGCGGTGCGCTGGGAGGGCGACCGGCTCGTCGTCACCGGCGAGGCGTACATCAACTCGGTCAGCTCGCGCCGCCGCTGGACGGCGATCAAGACGGTGACGCTGCGCAACGGCCGCCGCAAGATCATCGCGCGGGCGCGGCAGACGCCGAAGCCGGGCAAGTCGTCCGGTGGCTGGACGGGATTCGAGTTCGCGCTGGAGGCCGCGAAGCTGAAGGGCCGCGGCGGCTGGGCCGAGGGCACCTGGGAGGTGCACGCCTCGGTGCTGAACGCCGGCGTGTTCCGGCAGGGCCCGGTGCGCGGCGGCGGCTCCGGGACGGGCGCGAACCCGCCCTACCGGTACGTCGCCGACGACGTCCGCGTCGTCCCGAAGGTCGTGGACGGCAACCTCGTCGTGCAGGTGGAGCGGGTCCGGGAGAAGGCGACGGCGCTGCGCTGGGACGGCCGGACGCTCGTCGTCGACGTCGAGTCGGCGGGCGACGCGCCCGCCGAGGCGGTGCTGACGCTGGGCGACTCGCGGGTCCCCGTCCCGGTGGCGGCCCGGCCCGGCGGCTGGACGGCCCGCGTCTCCCCCGACTCCCTCGACGTCGACATCGACCCCGAGTCGATCGACGACACCCGCGACTGGTCGCTGTCGGTGCCGTCCGATGGCGGGGACGACCGGCCGCTCGTCCTCGCGGAGGGCGTGGAGGAGGCGGCGCGCACCTTCGGGGCGCTCGAGGTGAGCGCGGGCCGCGGCCCGAGCGGGTACGTGCGGGTGCGGCGCGCGACGATCCGGCTGTCGGTGGACGACTGCGTGTGGCGTCCCGACGGGACCCTGTCGCTGGCCGCGACGCACCCGGCGCACGCGTCCGGGCAGGTCGTCCTGCGCAGCCTCGGGCGCCGCAAGGAGTTCGCGTTCGACCTGGTCGCGGACGGTTCGGGCGTGCTGCGCGCGGAGGTCCCCGTCGCCGCGGTGCCGAGCGTCGCGGGCGTGCTGCCGCTGCGGCCGGGCCGTTGGGACGTGCTGTTCCGGCCGCCCGGCGAGCGGGCCCTGACCGTCCGGCTGGCCGAGGCCGCGCAGCGGTCGCTGCCGGGGCCGCTGGAGGTGGCGCGGCGCGGCTACGAGCTGGAGACCAGGAACGGGCGGCTCGTCGTGGCCGTCACCGGCGACGTGTCCAACGAGGAGAAGAGCGCGGGCGCCAAGTACCGGGAGGAGGCCCGCAAGCGGGTCGCCCGGGACGGGCTCCGCGACGCCGTGCTGTTCTCCTGCTTCAACGGCCGCCAGTTCTCCGACAGCCCGAAGGCGATCCACGAGGAGCTGCTGCGGCGCGGCTCCGACCTGGAGCAACTGTGGGTCGTCAACGACGCCCAGGTCGAGCTGCCCGACACGCTGAACGCCGTCCGGCTGAACGGCAAGGAGTGGCAGGAGGCGGTGACGACGTCCCGGTACATCGTCGCCAACCACCGGCTCGGCGACTGGTTCCAGCGGCACCCCGACCAGATCGTCCTGCAGACCTGGCACGGCACCCCGCTGAAGAAGATCGGGCGGGACGTCAAGGAGGTCCACTTCGCGTACGCGCCGGGGATGAAGTCCGCGCTGCAGAGCAAGGACAAGGGGCCGTCCGGGCCGTCCGTCCCCGAGTGGAGCCACCTGCTGTCGCCGAACCCGTTCAGCACGGAGATCTTCCGCCGCGCGTTCGCGTTCAAGGGGGAGATGCTGGAGGTCGGGTACCCGCGCAACGACCTGCTGCACAGCCCCGACGCGGACGCGGTCGCCAAGCAGGTCCGGGCCCGGCTCGGCATCCCCGACGGCAAGCGGGTCGTGCTGTACGCGCCGACGTGGCGCGACGACCAGTACTACAGCCGCGGCCGGTACAAGCACGACATGCGCCTCGACCTCGACCGGGCGCGCGCCGCGCTCGGCGACGACCACGTCCTGCTCGTCCGCCTGCACAGCAACGTGGTGGACGGCGTCCAAGAGGACCCGGACGGCTTCGTGCGGGACGTGTCGCTGTATCCCGACATCACCGAGCTGTACCTGATCTCCGACATGATGATCAGCGACTACTCGTCGGTGATGTTCGACTACGCCAACACCCGGCGCCCGATGCTGTTCTTCACCTATGACCTGGCCGACTACCGCGACCGGCTCCGCGGCTTCTACTTCGACTTCGAGGCGGAGGCGCCGGGCCCGCTCGTCGAGACGTCCGACGACCTGATCGACGCGATCCGCGACGTCGAGGCCGCCACCGCCGGGCACGCCGCCCGCTACGACGACTTCGTGGCGCGGTTCTGCCCCCTCGACGACGGCCGCGCGGCGGCCCGCGCGGTCGACCGCGTCTTCGGGTCGTCCGGCTGACCGCCGGAACAGGAACTACTAAGGATCTCTGAGCAGTGACTACCCCCAAGGTCAGTGTCATCGTGCCCGTCTACGACTGCGTCACGACGGTCGCGACGTCGCTGGGCTCCGCCCTGGACCAGACGATCGCCCCGGAGCTGGTCGAGGTGATCGCCGTCGACGACGGCTCCACCGACGGCAGCGGCGAGGAGCTGGACCGGCTCGCGGCGCTGCATCCCCGGCTGACCGTGCTCAAGCGCCCCAACTCCGGCGGGCCCGGCGGGCCCCGCAACACCGGCATGTCCCGCGCCCGCGGCGAGTACCTGTTCTTCCTGGACGCCGACGACCGGCTCGGCCCCGAGGCGCTGGAGCGGATGTGCGCCGCCGCGGACGCGAACGGCACCGACGTCGTCATCGGCCGGTACGTCGGCGTCGGACGGCCCGTCGCGGAGTTCACCCGCAGCATCGCGCACGTCTCCGTGGACGACCCCGATTCCGACATCTACTCCAGGTCGCTGACCGCGCAGAAGCTGTTCCGCCGGTCGGTGATCGAGGAGCACCGGATCCGGTTCCCCGAGGACGCGCCCACCGGCGAGGACAAGGTCTTCACCGCGCACGCGCTGCTGCACGCGTCCGGCGGCGTGTCCGTGGTCGCCGACCACGACTGCTACTACCTGGTGCAGCGGGAGGACGGCGGCAACCTGACGGAGACCGCCCTCGCGGCCCGGCCGGGCTACTACGCGAAGGCGGCCCGCCCGCTGCTGGAGAACGTCGTGCGGCACCGCGAACCCGGCCCGATCCGGGACCGGATGCTCGTCCGGCATTTCCACCGCGACGTCCTGCACGCGTTCAACGCCGATTACCCCGGCTCGTCCGAGGAACGGCGGCGCCGCCTCTGGGAGGAGGCGCGCGCGCTGTGCGACGAGTACCTCACCGAGTCGGTGGTGCTGCGGATGCCGCCGAAGTTCCGGCTGATCGCGCACTGCCTGCGCGGCGGCGACGAGGACCTGCTCGTCCGGATCATCGAGGCGGACGGCGCCGCCGAGCCCGTGCCGGTCGTCGTCGACGGGGACCGCGCGCACGTCCGCTACCCCGGGTTCCGCGACCCGTCCGCGCCGATCCCCGACTCCTACTTCGACCTGACCGACCGGCTCCGGCTGCGGCGGACCCTGACGTCGGTCGAATGGGCCGGCGACCTGCTGCGGACCGGCTGCACCGCGGAGATCACCCGGCTCGGCCCCGACGGCCGGGCCGTCACGCTGCTGCAGCGGTCCCGCAAGACGGGCGCGGAGCGGCGGCTCGCGGCCGAACCGGACGGCGACGGCGGGTACACCGCCGGCATCGCCGCCGACGACAACGGCGTGTGGGACCTGCACGTGGAGGCGCGGCACGGCGACCTCGCCATGGAGGGCAGGCTCGGCGCCGCCCGCGCTCCCCACGTCGCCGTTCCCCCGGGACGGTTCGTCCGGTGCGCGGACGGCGGCGGCGCGGCGGTCGAGCCGTTCTTCACCCGCGAGTACGGCAACCTGTCGTTCACCGTCACCCGGGGCGCCGCCGGAGCCGTGCGGCTGGTCCGGTTCGAGGGCGCGGAGTGGGCGCCGGACGGGCGGCTGCGGGTCCGCGGCCGGCTCCCGGCCTCGCCCGCCGCGGAGCCGCTCGTCCGGCTCGGCATCACGATCGACCACCGCACGCAGGGCACGTCCCTGGAGGGCGAGGTCGTGCTGGACGGGCCCGGGGACGGCACGGACCCCGGCGGGCGGGGCTTCACCGCGCTGCTGGACCCGCGCGGGCTCGCCGCCGGCCGCTGGGACGCGTGGCTGGAGGTGACGGTCGGCGGGGAGCGGACGCGGCGGCGGATGCCGCTGGCGACGACCGGCCGGTCGCCCGCCGTCCCCTGCGCGCCGCTCGGGCTGCGCCACGCCTCCTTCTACCGGACCGAGGGCGGCAACCTGACGGTCGACGTCGTGCCCGGCAAGGTGCCCGCGCTGGCGCGGTCGGCGAAGCGGCGGCTGCGCGCGCCGCTCGCCCAGCGGACGTCCCCGGGGCGGGGTTCGTCCCAGCGGAACCAGAAGTGACCCGCGGCTCACAGAAGGTGTAAAGTTCTCCGATCAACCTCGGGGGAGGGCCTGTTCGTGGCGATCGTGGCGAACCGTTTCCGGGTCGACGGCGACGATGTCCTGACGATCGGCTGGGACGAGCCCCTTCCGGACGGGGAACGCGTCGTGCTGCGGCACGCCGCGTCCGGGACCGTCCGGCCGGGACGTGCGGCGGACGGCGGCGCCCGCTGGACGGTGCCCGCCGGCGACCTCGAGACCGGCGACTGGGAGGCGTGCCTGGAGGCGGGAAGCGTCGCCCGGCCGCTGCTGACCGACGACCCCGGCTTCTCCCTCGACGGCCTCGCCGCCTACGCCGACCGCCGCCGCGACCGCGCCGTCCGCGCGACCCGCCGCCCGGACGGGCGCGCCGGGCTGCGCATCGGCACGGTCGTCCCGCACGCCGAGGTGCACGCGGTGCACCCCGGCGGCGGCGAGATCGGCATCACCGGCCGCCTCGCCTACACCGGGCCCCGCTCGGGGGACGCCCGCCTCGTCGCCGTCGCCCGCGGCACCGGCTGGAAGGTCGCCTGGTCGGCGAGGATCGAGGGGACGGCGTTCCGCGTCGGCGCGCCCATCGACGTCCTGGCCGCCGAACCGCCCGCCCTGTGGGACCTGTGGCTCGACGTGGCCGACGTCCACGCGCGGCTGGCGTCCCGCCTCGACGACGCCCCCGGCAAGCGCGGCAAGCTGTCGTACCCGCGGCAGTTCACCGGGAACCGATCCGTCCGGCCGTACTACACGCTGAAGGACGAGCTCGCGTTCGCGTGCCACGCGGTCGAAGCGACGGGCCGATGAGGATCGTGTTCATGCCTGTTGGACGCGGCGGCGCTCGACGGCACCGTCCGCAGCACGTTCACGCTCGCGGGCGAGCTGGCCCGGACGCACGACGTCGAGATCGTCAGCGTGCTGCGCACCGCCGACTCGCCCGCGTTCCCGCTCCCGGATCCCGTCCGGCTGCAGCACCTCGTGGACGTGCGCGACGACGCGCGGCCCGCGCGGCTGCGGCCCGGCCGCGCCCGCCGCCTGCACGAGGCGCCCAGCACGCTCGTCCATCCGGAGGAGCGCTCCTACCGCTTCTACTCCGCGCTCACCGACGAGCGCATCCCCCGCGCCATGCGGCGGCTCCGCGCCGACGTGCTCGTCACGACCCGCGCCGGGCTGAACATCGCCGCCGCCCGGTTCGCGCCGCCCCACGTCACCCGCATCGGGCAGGAGCACCTGCACCTCGGCATCCACGAGCCGGGCATCCGCGCCGAGATCGAACGCTGGTACCCGAAGCTGGACGCGGTCACCACGCTGACCGAGACCGACCGCGACGACTACGAGCGCCTGATCCCGGGCACGCCCGTCCGGACACTGCGCAACGGCCTGCCCGACCGCGTGTACCCGCGCTCCCGGCAGGAGAACAAGGTGGTCGCGGCCGCCGGGCGGCTCGCCTGGATCAAGGGCCACGACCTGCTGATCACGGCGTTCGCCCGGGTCGCGGAGAAGCACCCCGAATGGACGCTGCGGATCTACGGCAAGGGCGACCGCGGCGAGCGGCTCCGCCGCCACGCCACCCGCCTCGGCCTCTACAACAACGTCATGCTGATGGGCCCGTCGGACGACATCGAGGGCGAGTTCGCGAAGGCGTCGATCCTCGCCGTCCCGTCCCGCGCCGAGGCGTTCGGCATGGCGATCGTCGAGGGCTTCGCGTGCGGGCTGCCCGCCGTCGCGTTCGACTGCCCCCGCGGCCCCCGCGAGATCATCACCCACGGGCACGACGGCCTGCTCGTCCCGCCCGAGGACCCGGCCGCCCTCGGCGACGCGCTCGTCCGGCTCATCGACGACGAGCGGCTCCGCCGCCGGATGGCCGCGGCGGCGCCCGGCACCGCCCGCCGCCACTCCGTCCGCTCGGTCGCCGCCGGCTGGGAGGACCTCCTCGCCTCCCTCCGCTAGGCGGGCCGTCCGCGACGCCGTTCGATACCGGACATGTCCGGGAGGTGAACCGGCGGTTCCGCGGATCTCACCCCGGCAGTGGGGAAGAATGCCGGAGGCCACATCCGGTCACTCGCTAGCATCGGGAACGGCCCTGACGACGAAAGGAAACCGACCATGGCGAACTTCACGCTCGACGACGTTCGGCAACGGACGTACAAGGCGCGTGACGCGTGGTGGACGGTCCTGCTCGTCGACCCGCTCGCGGCGCGGCTGGTGAAGGTCACCGCCAACCGCACCCGCATCACCCCGAACCAGCTCACCGTCGCCGCGCTCGTCCTCGGGCTGGCGGCGGGCGCGTGCTTCGCGCTGGCCGACTGGCGGTGGCTGCTGGCGGGCGCGCTGCTGTACCACCTGTCGTTCACGCTCGACTGCATGGACGGCAAGATCGCGCGGCTGAAGGGCACCGGGTCGGTGTTCGGCGCGTGGCTCGACTACATCTTCGACCGCCTGCGGGTGCTCGCCTGCGCGATCGCGCTGATGGCCGGGCAGTACGCCGCCACCGGCAACGTCGCCTACGTGTGGACGGCGCTCGCCGTCGTCTTCCTCGACATGCTCCGCTACATGGACTCCCTCGAGATCTTCAAGGTGCGGGCGCAGATGCGGTCGACGCTGGCGAAGACGCGGCGGGAGGCCGAGTCGCTGGAGACGGCGGAGCTGCGCGCCGGGGGCGCCGCGCCGGACGAGGTCGGCGCGCGGCTCGCGTCGGCGGAGAGCACGCTGGACGACGCCGACGACGACGAGGACCGGGTCGTCGGCGACGAGGCCGCCGAGAAGGCCGCCGACGCGGTCATGCAGCGCGGCCTCTACACGCGGTTCCCCTGGTACGTCCGCGTCCGGGACGTGCTGATGCGCGGGCGCATCCGGCCGCACCTGTTCAGCGGCATCGAGTTCCAGATGGGCGTGTTCATCGTCGCGCCGGTCGCGGCCGCGATCGTCCCGGGCGCGATCATCCCGGTCGTGGCGGTCAGCGCCGCCGGGATGCTGTTCTTCGAGCTGGTGGTCATCTACAAGTTCTGGATGGCGACGAACGCCTACAACCGGAACATGCGCGCCCTGGACGAGAAGATCGCGGGCTACCGGGAGCGGCTGCCGGTCGAGGAGGTCGAGCGGATCCAGGCGGGCGCCGGGACGAGCGCCGGCTGACCCGCCCGCCCGGTGCCGCGCGGCGCCGCGTCAGCGCTTGATGAACTCCAGCAGGTCCCGGTTGAAGCGCTCCTTGTCCCCTGGGACCATCGCGATGCCGTGGGAGCCGCCCTCGTAGACCTTGAGCTCCGCGCCCGGAATGATCTGCGCGGACTTGCGGCCGGTGGCGTCGATCGGGACGATCTGGTCGTCGTCGCCGTGGACGACGAGCGTCGGGACGTCGAACCGGCGCAGGTCGTCGGTGAAGTCGGTCCGCGCGAAGGCGTCCACGCACTTCAGGCCCGCCTGGATGTTCTCGTGCATCGCCATGAACCAGAACGCGTCGCGGTTGCCCTGGGTGGCCTTGGTGCCCGGACGGCTCGCGGAGAAGAACGCCTCGGACGCGTCCTTCCAGTACTGCGAGCGTTCGGTGAGGATGCCCCTCTTGATGTCCTCGAAGACCTGCTCGGGGACGCCCTCGGGGTTGCCCGGCCCCTGGATCATCAGCGGCGGGATCGCCGACAGCAGGACCGCCCGGGCGACCCGGCCGGTGCCGTGGCGGCCGATGTAGCGGGCGAGTTCCCCGCCGCCCATGGAGTGCGCGACGAGCGTGGTGTTCCGCAGGTCGAGGTGCTCCATCAGGTCGTCGAGGTCGTCGGCGAAGGTGTCGAAGTCGTAGCCGGTGAAGGGCTGGCTGGAACGGCCGTGGCCGCGCCGGTCGTGCGCGATGCCCCGGAAGCCGTTCCCGGCGACCGTCAGCATCTGGTCCTCCCAGGCGTCCGCGTTCAGCGGCCAGCCGTGGATGAACACCACCGGGTCGCCCGAACCCCAGTCCTTGTAGAAGATCTCCTCGCCGTCCCTCGTCTTCACGTACCCCATGCGGGTGCTCCCCCGTTTCGTGGTGGTGCCGCTGGAACAGTCCCATTCCCGTCCCGCGTCTCGTTCCGCCTCAAGAGGGGAGGGCACCGCCGGTTCCGCCCATCCAGCAGAAAACGGACGCCCCTCCCCGGGCGTGGCTTCCCGAGGAAGGGCGTCCGCTAAGCCACCGGCGGGCCAAGAAACCTTTGCGGCTCCGGGACCGCGCTACTGTGCGGCGGGCGCCTCGGTGCGCGCCGGGGGCCGGGCGAGGAGGTCCGTCCACTGGCGGCACACCTCGTCGAGCCCGTACGCCGCCCTGACCTGCTCGCGGGCCTCCGCCGCGTCGCTCTCCCAGCGGCCGAGCGCGACCGTCGTGGCGATCGACGCGGCCATGGCGGACGGGTCGTCGTGGATCCACCGCCGGTCGTAGATCGTGTCGGAGCCGGGCCACGGGAGCAGCGCCGGGACCGCGCCGGACGCCATCCCCTCGGCGGGCGCGAGGTGGAAGCTCTCGTCGTCGCTGGTGGACAGGACGAACCCGATGCGGCGCAGCCAGGACGCGACGTCGCGGCCGTAGGAGTCGAACACCACGCCGCCCGCGAGGAGCGGCGAGCGCCGGATCCGGCGGAACAGCTTCTCGTAGTGCTCGCGCTCCTCGTCCTTCTGCCAGATCCACCAGTACTCCCACGGGAGCTTGGACTTGACGAAGAGCGTGAAGCGCGGGTCGTCGCGGCGGAGCTCCTCCAGCACGTCGACGGCGAGGTCGAGGCGCTTGCGGGACGGCGCGATGCCGATGATCCCGAGGTGGTGCCGCGCCCCGGCGAGCTTCGGCCGGTCGAGCTGCCGGTCGTCCACCCAGTTCGGGACGGTGACGACCTTCTCGGCGGGCCAGCCGGTCATCTCGCGGGTCAGGTCCGTGTAGTGCGGGCTGACGCAGACGACCTGGTCGACGGCGTCGATGTCGAGCTGCTTGGGCCAGGGCGCGTACAGCTCGAACCGGTGGAGCCGGACGACGAGGCGCTGGCCCGCGCGCTTGTTCTTCGCGTACCAGAGGGCGTTCGGCCCGCACCATTCGCAGATGACGACGTCGGCCCATTCGACGAGCTCGCGGCTGCGGTCGGCGTCGTGGGCCTTGAGCGCGGCCCAGTGGTCGACCCGGACCTCCATGTCGGGACGGGACCGCAGGTAGTCGAGGAGGCGGGTGAAGAACTTCAGGTCGTGTCCCGCGACCCCGACCCGCAGCCTGCGCGCCCCGGGCCGGTACGCGGCCGCGGCCGCCCGGACCTGCTCGGCGGGCTCGGGGAACGTCTCGGCGAGGTAGCCGGCGAGCCGCTCGGCGGCGGCGTCCAGGCCGAACCCGGCGGCGGCCGCGCGGCAGCGCTCGACGGCGACGGTGAACACCTCGGGGTTCTTGCCGATGAGCGTGAGCGCGTCGAGGACGTCGGTCTCGGTGGCGGCGAACAGCGGGTAGTCGGCGCCGAACAGCCGCTCGTGCATGGGCGTCCGGTTGAGGACGACCGGGACGCCGAGCATGCCGCACTCGAGGAGCTTCGTCGACAGTTCGAGGCTCGCGTCCATCTCGGGGTGCCGCCACGACAGGCCGACGTCGCAGCCCGCGGTGAGCCGCATCGCCTCCGCGCGGGGGTGGCCGCCGTGCCAGACGACGCCCTGCCCGGTCTCGAGCGCGGTGCGCATCCGGTCGGCGTACCCGGGGTCGTCCGGGTCGTCGTGGATCTTGTCGCCGACCATGTGGAGTTCGGCGTCCACCCCGCGCCCGCCGAGCAGGCGCGGCAGCGCGCACATCTCGTAGGTGTTCCAGCGCGGCGCGAACTTGCCGGTGTAGACGAGGCGGAGGGCGCGTCCGTCCGGGGTCCCGGCGGGGCGCGGCTCCAGGCCGTCGGGGAGCACGACGACGGGCGGGAACAGGACGCACTTGCCCGCGGTGGCGGGAACGGCGGCCTCCAGGAAGCCGCGCAGTTCCTCGGTCTGGCAGAGCAGCAGCCGGGACGCGTCGGCGATGCGGCGCAGCTCGGCCTTGGCGGCGTTGTCGAACTGCCCGGCGGACTGCGGCACGTCGGTGAGGTAGGTCCACAGCCGTCCGGCGAGGCCGGTGTGGCACAGCTTCCCGGCGAGCCGCCGGCCGCGCACGACGGCGAGGTCGAACGGCTGCTCCGCGTCGATGCGGGCGAGGGTCACCGCGGCCGCCCGCGGCTGCATCGGGGCGTCCGATTCGAGCAGGCCCTCGGCGTGCGGGCTGCGGACGGTGACGCCCGGCAGGCCGCGCAGCGGGTCGACGAGGCGCCCGGTGCGCACCGGCGCCTTGAGGACGAGCGTCACCTCGCAGCCCGCGCGGGCCAGCGCCTGCACCATGCCCTGGACCCAGATCGCCGACCCGTCGATCAGGTTGAGGTCGACGTCGCCGTAGACGAGCGCGCGCGGCTTCACGTGGTCTCCTTTCAACGTGCCGGCTCCAGCGGGGCCTCGAGCAGCTCGGCGAGCCGGCCGGGCGTCGCCACGGTGGCGTCCCAGTGCAGCGTGGCGAGGGTGGCGGGCACCTGCGCGGTGCCGGTGCCGCCCGGCAGGTCGTTCCACAGGACGAGCGGCAGGTCGCGGGAGGCGGCGAGCGCGCGGACGTCGTTCAGCGCGCGGTCGCGGTCGTACATGCCCGGGACGCCCAGGTACGCCCAGGCTTCACCGGGGGCGCCCGCGGCGGCGTCGACGACGAGCACGTCGGCGTCGGCGGACTCCAGCGCGATCGCGGCGTCGTGCGGGTACAGCCGGATCACCTTGGCGTGCGGGGCGAGCGTCTCCGCCGCGCGCGCGCCGAGGATCCCGGCGACGACGATGCCGTCGTAAGGGGCGGCGACGAGGAGGCGGTCCTCGCTGCGGGTCACCGGGTCGAGCTGCACCTTGCCGGAGTCGGTGGTCTTCGGGGCCGCGACCGGTGCGCTGCGCTTGCGCCACAGCCGGTACAGCTCCTTGGGCAGCCGGGTGCCGCGCCGCGTGGGGTTGCGGGCGGCGCCGGCGACGAGCCGGCCGAACTGCACGGTCGTCGAGCCCTCCAGTGCGGCCAGCCGCCGCTCGAGCTCCTGGACGCGGGCCTCCCGCTCGCGCAGCGCCGCGCGCAGCCGCGCGGCCTGCTGCTTCGCCTTGGCGCCCTCCTTGGCGGCGCGGGCCTCCGCGGCGGCCCGGGGGTCGTCCCCGCCGCGCCGGGTCGGATCAGTCACCGATGAACTCCATGATCACTTCTGCGATGCGGGGGCCGGCCGCGCCGTCCCACAGCGGGGGCCTCCGCGCGTTCTCGTACCGGGCCGCGGCGTCCTCGTCCGCGGTCGCCTCCAGGACTTTGCGCACCTGCGGCACCAGTTCCTCGAACGTGACGAGGCGGTTCGTGCCGTGGGTGATGGTGATGGGGCGTTCGGTGTTGGGCCGGACCGTCAGGCACGGCACGCCGAGGATGGTGGTCTCCTCCTGCAGTCCGCCCGAGTCGGTGATGACGGCCGCCGCGCCGCGCACCGCCCCGATGAAGTCGGTGTACCCGAGCGGCTCCAGGACGTGGACGCCGTCGTGGTCGTCCAGCCCGGCGGCCATCAGGTTCGCGCGGCCGCGCGGGTGCACCGGGATGACCAGGTCGGCGAGGTCGGCGATGCCGTGCAGCCGCCGGACGAGGTCGGCCGCGGTGTCCGGGGCGTCCACGTTCGCGGGCCGGTGCATCGTCGCCAGGACGTACCGGTCGGGGAGCCCGTGCTCGGCGCGGACCCGCCCGGTGTCGAACGAGTCCAGGTTCGCCAGCAGCGTGTCGATCATCGGGTTGCCGACCAGGTGGGCGCGCTCGACCGGCACGCCCTCGTTCGCCAGGTGCCCGATCCCCTCCGGGCTCGTGACCAGGCAGACGTCGGAGAGCTGGTCGGTGAGCCGGCGGTTGACCTCCTCGGGCATCGTCATGTCGAAGCTGCGCAGCCCGGCCTCCACATGGGCGACCGGGATGTGCAGCTTGGCCGCGACGAGGGCGGCGGCGATGGTCGAGTTCACGTCGCCGTACACGATGACGACCGCGGGTGAACGGCTCGTGAACTCCTCCTCGAGCCCGGTCATCAGCGCGGCCGTCTGCGCCGCGTGCGAGCCGGAGCCGACGCCGAGGTTGACGTCGGGCTCGGGAAGGCCGAGCTCGTCGAAGAAGACCTCCGACATCCGGGCGTCGTAGTGCTGCCCGGTGTGGACGACCGCCTGCTCGGCGCCGGCGGCCTCCAGGGCCCGGATCACCGGAGCCGCCTTGACGAAGTTCGGCCGCGCCCCGAGGACGTGCACGATGGGTGCCAACACAATTTCCCTTCTGTTCATCGGGTCTGCCTACGCTTCCCCGCCGTGCTGAAGAAATCCGTCTACCTGCCGGGACTCGCCCTGCGGCAGCTCCGCGACGACCCGGCGCGCGCCCCGCGGCTCGCCGTGCGGATGCTGGCCCGGGCGACCCCGGGACGGCCGGGGGCGCGGCTCGCGCGGTCCCGGCTCGCGGTCCCGCGTCCCCGCGTCGTCACCAGGGAGAACGCCGAGCTGCGCGCCCTGCTGGCGCACGACCCGCCGGTCCCGCAGACCCCGCCGGCCGGTGCGGGGGCCGCCGCGCCGGCCGGCGGGCCCGCCCGGAAGGCCTCCCCGGCGGACGGCGCCGTCCTGCAGTTCGTGACGAACGCCTTGCCGAACACGAACGCCGGCTATACCGTCCGCACGCACCGCATCGCGCTGGCGCTGCGCGCGCAGGGCAGGGACGTGCACGTCGCGACGCGGCTCGGGTACCCGCTCAGCCAGGGCGTCGGCGACGCCCGGCCGCGCGTGGACGTCGACGGCGTCGCCTACCACCGGCTGCTGCCGTGGCTGCCGCCCGCGGACCCGGTGCGGGCGATCGAGCGCGGCGCCGACCTGGCCGAACGGATCGTGGACGAGGTGCGCCCGGCCGTCCTGCACGCGGTCAGCAACCACCACAACGCGGCGGTGGCGCTGGAGCTGCGGCGGCGCCGCGGGCTGCCGGTCGTGTACGAGGTCCGGGGCTTCCTGGAGGACTCCTGGCTGTCGCGGGACCCGTCGCACCGCGAGACGGACGAGTTCTACCGGCTCACCCGGGAGCTGGAGACCCGCCGGATGGCCGAGGCGGACGCGGTCGTCACGCTCGGGGAGGCGATGCGCGCGGAGATCGCGTCCCGCGGCGTGCCCGCCGAGAAGATCTTCACGGTGCCGAACGGGGTGGACGAGGCGTTCCTGGAGCCGCTGCCGGACGCGTCCGGGCTGCGGGCCGAGCTGGGCATCGCGCCGGACGCGTTCGTGGCGGGGCTGACGTCGTCGTTCTTCGGCTACGAGGGCATCGACACGCTGATCGACGCGGCGGCGCTGCTGCGCGACCGCGGGACGCCCGTCACGCTGCTGCTCGTCGGGGACGGGCCGGAGCGCGGCGCGCTGGAGCGGCGCGCGGCCGGGCACGGCGTGCACGCCGTGTTCACCGGCCGGGTTCCGATGCGGTCCGTACGCCGCCACCACGCGCTCCTCGATGTCTTCGCGGTCCCCCGGCGGGCGGACCGGGTCTGCCAGCTCGTCACGCCCCTCAAACCGATCGAGGCGATGGCAGGGGGAATCCCCGTTATAGCCAGTGATGTCAAGGCTCTTCGCGAAATCGTGGAACCCGGCGTGACCGGGACGTTAACAGTTCCGGAAGACCCGGAAGCATGGGCCGATCACCTGGAGGAACTGGCCTACAGTCCAGAAAGAAGGCGAAAAATCGGTCAGGCGGCCCGGGAATGGGTCCGGGCCGAGCGCACCTGGGGCGCAGTCGCGTCCGGATACCGCGCCGCATACGCGTTCGGTGCGCGCGCCGCGGCCGATGATTCACCGTTCAGCCGATGAATCCGTGAAGTTCGTGAAGGGAGCCGAGTGATGGATCTGGTCGTCATCGGACTCGGCTATGTGGGGCTCCCGCTCGTCCGGGAGGCGTGCCGCGCCGGTCTGCGGGTCGGCGGGCTCGACCTGGACGAGCGCGTCGTCGAGGGCCTGCGGGCCGGGCGCTCGCACGTGGACGACGTCTCCCCGGAGGAGGTCGCGGAGATGCTCGCGGCCGGGTTCGCGCCGAGCACGTCCGAGGACGTCCTGGACGGTGCGCCCGCCGTGGTGATCTGCGTCCCGACGCCGCTGTCGCCGGAGGGCGGGCCCGACCTGACGGCCGTGCGCGGCGCGGCGGGGGCGGTGTCCCGGCATCTGGCGCCGGGGGCGCTTGTGGTGCTGGAGTCGACCACGTACCCGGGGACGACCGAGGAGGTCGTGCGGCCGATCCTGGAGGAGTCCGGCCGGATCGCCGGGAAGGACTTCCATCTGGCGTTCTCGCCGGAGCGGATCGACCCGGGCAACCCCGTCTACGGCGTGCGCAACACCCCGAAGATCGTCGGCGGGCTGACGCCGGCGTGCGCGTCCGCCGCGGCGGCGTTCTACGGCAAGTTCGTGGAACGGGTGGTGCAGGCCAAGGGCACCCGCGAGGCCGAGATGGCCAAGCTGCTGGAGAACACCTACCGGCACGTGAACATCGCGCTGGTCAACGAGATGGCGGTGTTCTGCAACGAGCTGGGCATCGACCTGTGGGACGCGATCGACTGCGCGGCGACCAAGCCGTTCGGGTTCCAGGCGTTCCGGCCGGGCCCGGGCGTCGGCGGGCACTGCATCCCGATCGACCCGAACTACCTGTCGTACAAGGTCCGCTCGCTCGGCTACCCGTTCCGGTTCGTGGAGCTGGCGCAGGAGATCAACGACCGGATGCCCCGGTACGTGGCGGAACGCGCCCAGCAGCTCCTCAACCGGGAGGGGCGGGCGCTGAAGGGCGCGAAGGTCCTGCTGCTGGGCGTCACCTACAAGGCCGACATCGCCGACCAGCGCGAGTCCCCGGCGCGTCCGGTGGCGCGGCGGCTGGCCCGGCTGGGCGCCGACCTGGCGTTCCACGACCCGTACGTGTCCGGCTGGGAGGTGGACGGCACCGCGGTGCGGGACGCGGGCGACGACCTGCCGGCCGCGCTCGCGGAGGCCGATCTGGCGATCGTCCTGGCCGACCACGCGGACTACGACCCCGGGACGCTGGCGCGGCACGCGCGGCTGCTGTTCGACACGCGGGGCCGGACGCGGGGCGTCGACCGGGAGACGGTGGAGCTGCTCTGACCGTCCCGGGCGCCCCATACCAGAGATCGGCAATCGCCCGGTGCCGTCCACGCGGTGGTCGACGGGAATTCATCCATCATTTCCATCGCGGTACCAGGATCACGGGTAGAAGTCCGGTTCGGTGACGTTGGTTCGGCAGGTTGCGGAGTGAGTGGAATGCGGGTCTGTGTCTGCACGATCGTGCATCATCCCGAGGATGCGCGCATTCTGCACCGACAAATCCGGGCACTATTGGATGCCGGTCATGAAGTCACATATATGGCTCCGTTTCGGGCATGCAATGTGGCGCCGTGGCGCGAAGTCAGCCCCGTGGACGTCCCCCGCGCGACCGGCCGGCACCGGCTGAAGGCGATGCGGGCCGCCCGGCGCGCCCTCGCCGACCACTCCACGTACGCGGACGTGATCCTCCTGCACGACCCCGAGCTGCTGATGGCGCTGCCCCGCCGGGCGCGCGGGCGGACGGTCGTGTGGGACGTCCACGAGGACACCGCGGCCGCGCTCGGCATGAAGGGCTGGCTGCCCGCACCCGCGCGGCCGCTCGCCCGCCCGGCCGTCCGGCGGCTGGAGAAGCGCGCCGAGCGGCGGCACCGGCTGCTGCTCGCCGAGGAGGGCTACCGGGCCCGGTTCCGCGACGACCACCCCGTCGTCCCCAACACCACCTACGTCGCGGACGAGCCGCCCGGCGCGCCCGACGACAACCGCGCCGTCTACGTCGGGCACATCTCGGCGGCGCGCGGCGCCCACGAGATGATCGAGGCGGCCCGGCTGCTCGCCCCCGAGGGCGTGACCGTCGAGCTGATCGGCTCGGCGGACGAGTCGGTGAAGCCCGCGCTGCGCGAGGCCCAGCGCGACGACGTCCTGCGCTGGTACGGGTTCGTGCCGAACGACCGGGCGCTGCGGATCGCCGAGGGCGCGATGGTCGGGCTCGCGCTGCTGCACGACGAGCCGAACTACCGGCACTCGGTCCCCACCAAGGTCATCGAGTACATGGCGCGGGGCGTGCCGGTCGTCACGACCCCGAACCCGCCCGCGGTCGAGATCGTCGAACCGGCGGAGTGCGGCTTCGTCGTCCCGTTCAACGACCCCGCCGCCACGGCCGAGGCCGTCCTGCGGCTGCGCAAGGACCCGGACCTGCGCGCCGAGTTCGGCCGCCGCGGCCACAAGGCCGCCCGCGAGCAGTTCCACTGGCCGGTGCACGCCGCCCGGTTCGTCGCCCACCTCGAGGCGTGGGCGGGGCACGCCCGCCCGTCGGCCGTCATGGCTCCCGCGGCGGATCACTGACCGACCGCCCGGCCTCCTCGCGCTCCTCCCGCGCCCGCTCCTGCGCCTTCTCGCGTTCCTGCGCCTTCTTCCGCTCCGCGGCCAGCCGCTTCGCCTCGGCCTCCCGCGCGCGCTCCTCCAGCCGGGCCGCGACGGACTTCGCGAGCCGCGCGGCGGCCCCGGTCGGGCTGCCCGCCTCCACCACCGCGATCACCCGCCCCACCCGGACGGCGATCACCCCGGCGGTCGCGCCGATCTCGTACATCTCGTCGCCGCCGAGGTTCTCCCGCCGCCGCACCTGCGACTGGACGGACTGGAACGCGTCCAGCATCTGCGACGCGGCCTCGTCGGTCTCGGCCACCCACCGGACGCTCACCGTCAGGCCCCGGACGGCCGTCGCCCGCGCGCCGTCCGCGGGGGTCGGCACCCCGGTCGGCGGCGGCGGGCTCGTCGGATGCGCGCGCGGCCCGTCGCTCGGGCTCGCGCCGCCCCCGGGAGCCGGGGAGCCCGAGCCGGACGCCTCCGCCGACGGCGGCACGCCGCCCTCGGAGGCCCCGGTCCCCGGCCGGTCGCCGTCGCCCTCCCCGGAGCCCTCCGCGCCTCCGGTCCCCCCGGCCCCATCGGCGCGTCCGGCGCCCTCGTCTCCCTCTTCGCCTCCCTCTCCGGCGCCCTCGCCCGGTTCGGCGCCTTCGCGGGGGTCACCGTCCCCGCCGGCCTTCTTCTCGACCGGCTCGTACGTGCACGACACCGGGTCGGGCAGGCCGGCCGTGCCGACCTCCGCGCGGGCGGGTTCGGTGACGTACCTCTCCAGCCCCGCCCGCGCCAGGTCCTCCTTCTCCAGCAGCTCGCAGGCGTCCGGCCAGTCGGCCACCGGGACGCCGCCGAGCTCGTCGGGCCCGGGCCCGGCGCGGCCGCCGCGCAGCGCGACCAGCCGCGACTCGCCCGCCGGGCGCGGCACCGTCTCGGCGACCGCGACGTACAGCAGGCCGCCCGCCGCCGCGATCCACGGGCGCCCGCCGGGCAGGTCCGGGTCCATGGTGAACGGGGCGGGCGCCGTCGTGGCGGTGCCGTCGGCGGGCGAGACGACGTCGATCCCGGCGGGCAGCAGCAGCTCCGACAGTCGCGGCCGCAGCGCGTAGACGTCGCCGCCCGCGCGGGCCAGCGCCGTGTAGGGCGGCACCTCGCGCGCCCACCCGACGTTCCCGGACGACACGTCGACCGCCTCCATGAGCGTCGTGCCCCGTTTCGTCCCGGCCGGGTGGTAGACGACGATGAGCCGCCCGTCCACGAGGACGCTCGGGCACATGCCGTCGCCGCACACCGCGTCGCCGTCCCAGGCGGCGAACTCCTCGCCCTCCTCGCCGAACGCCCGCAGCGCCGTCCCGTCCGAGACGAGCGTGACGCCGTCCAGCATCGTGACCTCGGGCGCCTCCTCGGCCCCGAGCACCTCGTCCCAGCGGACGTCCCCGGTCCGCGGGTCGAGGGCGAGCAGGCGGCTGGGCCCGGACCGCCGCGCGCAGTCGAGGGCGATCGCGACGAGCGACTCGCGGTCGCCGGACGGCTGCGCGGCGCCCTCGAACAGCCGGCAGCCGTGCTCCACCGGCCGCTGCCACAGCGGCTCGCCGTCCTCGGCCGACAGCCCGTTCAGCGTGCGGCGCTCGTCATCGGTGGCGAGCACGACCCCGGCCCCGGCCGGGAACCGCAGCGTGGTGCGCGACACCGCGGCGGGCCGCGGCCCCTCGCGCTTCCACAGCAGGGAGCCGGACAGCAGGTCGAACCCCACGAGGACCCGGTCGGCGCGGTGCCCGTCCCGCTCGAAGTACCCGACGAGCCGCGAGTCGGTGGACGTCCAGCCGAGCAGCGACCAGTCCGAGCGGCTGTAGCTCCACCGCCGCGCCCCGGTGCGGGCGTCCACGACCTGGACGCCCTGGCCGGACACGGTGACGACCTGGCCCTTGGCGACGTCGTAGGAGACGGTGTCGTATCCGGCGACGGGCCCGCGGTGGACGCGGGTCGTCCGCTCCCAGCTCACGGCGAGGGGGCCGGGCGGCGGGCCGACGTCGCCGAGCGCCGCGACGGACTCCCCGGTGACCCTGTGCCGAACCTCCCACCACTCCGCGTGCAGGACGAACCGGTCGACGAGGACGACGCACAGCGCCACGGCCAGCCCACCGGCGATGAGCCCGAGCACGACGCGGACCCTGCCCGCCGGCTCCGGCCGGCCGCCGGGCCGCTGCCGGCTCCCGACCACGACCGCGCCGCCTCCCTCCGCTTAAGGTGAACCTCCACCATGCCCTGTCCCGGGGCGCCCGCGCGACACGACCGGAAAAAGAAATACCGGTACGGAAAGGGAGGAATCCATGGAGGTGTTCGACCGCTGGCGCACCTGGGACGACGCCCGCGCGGACCTCGCCGCCACCGCCCTCGACACCGACCGCCTCGGACGGGCCGCCGCCGCGGCCGTCCGCTGGCACGGCGACCAGCGGCGCCCTACCGGCGCACCTTACCTGGAGCACCTGCTGGAGGCGCTGGAAGTCCTGGTCCGGGGCGCGGGCGAGACCGACCCGGACGTTCTCGCGGCCGTCCTGCTGCACGACGTGGTCGAGGACACCCCCGCGACCGTCGCCGACGTCGAGGCCGGGTTCGGCCCCCGGGTCGCCGAGCTCGTCGACTGGGTGACCAAGCCGCCCGCCGGCGCGGGACGGCAGGCGAAGCGGGCCGCGAAGTCGGCGTACCTCCGGCGGCTGCGGGACGCCCCGCGCGACGCCGTCCGGGTGAAGCTCGCCGACCGGGTGAGCAACGTGCAGACGCTCGACCGGATGCCGCCCGACTTCCAGCGCCGCTACTACGCCGAGACCCTCACCTACATCGTGCCGCTCGCCGAAGGGGAACCGTGGTTCGCGTCCTGGTACGCGGTGTGGCGCAAGCGATACGCCCACCTGCTCTAGGGTGCGGGATGATCGACGCCATGGAACGCGAGTGGGTGGTCGAGGAGAGCGTGGCCGTCGACGCCGGGCCGGACACCGTGTACGCGGCGGTCGCCGACCTGCGCCGGATGGGCGAATGGAGTCCCGAGGTCTTCGCGACCTGGATCCGCGGCCGGACGATCGCGCCCGGCACGCGCTTCGTCGGGTTCAACCGGCTCGGGTGGCGGGTGTGGTTCACGACCGGCCGGGTCACCGTCGCGGAGCCGGGCCGCGCGTTCGCCTTCCGGGTGACGAGCTTCGGGATGCCGGTGGCGCTGTGGGGCTACCGCTTCGAGGGCTTCGACGTGGACGGCACCCCCCGCACCCGGCTCACCGAGTACTGGGAGGACCTCCGCCGCGACACCCGCGGCGCCGCGTTCGTCTCCCTCCTCGGGCGGGTGTTCACCGGCGTCCCCGCCGAGCGCCGCGCCGAGCTGAACCGGCGCGGGATGCGCGCCACCCTCGACCGGATCCGGACGGGCGTCGAACGCGCCCCCGGTACGTGACAGGAAAACGAGAACCTGTTCTACTAAGGAATGTGACAACCGACTACGCCGTGCAGGGCGAACGGGTCGCCATGCCCGTCCGGATCCGCGACGCCGCCGTGGCGTCGGCGATGTTCGCCGTCCGCGCGCCCGCCGCCCGCGCCCTGATCGCCTACTCCGGCCTCGACGTCTTCGAGCCCCTCCCCGGCCGGGCGATCTGCTCGCTGGCGTTCGTCCGGTACGCCGACGGCGACCTCGGGCCGTACCACGAGTTCGCCGTCGCGTTCCTGGCCCGCCCGCCCGGCGGCGAGGTCGGCGCGTTCATCCACTGGCTCCCCGTCAACCAGGAGTTCACCCTCGAAGCGGGCCGGGGCATCTGGGGCTTCCCCAAGGAACTCGCCGACATCCCGATGCACCTCGCCTCTCGCGTCAAGCGCTGCGCCGTCCGCTTCGGCGGCCGCACCGCGATCGAACTGGCCGTGCGCCCCGGCGCGCCCGTCCCGTCCGGCTCCCGCAGCCCGCGGGTGACCGCCTACTCGCACCTCGACGGCGTCACCCGCCGGGTCCC
This sequence comes from Actinomadura sediminis, assembly GCF_042675525.1. Classification (NCBI taxonomy): domain Bacteria; kingdom Bacillati; phylum Actinomycetota; class Actinomycetes; order Streptosporangiales; family Thermomonosporaceae; genus Actinomadura; species Actinomadura sediminis. The sequence goes on along the minus strand of NZ_JBHTJA010000071.1, from coordinate 8,177 downwards.
GTGGGCCGTCACGCCCGCGCGCGTCCGGATGCGCCCCGGCGGCGCGGCCCTCCGCCTCGGCGACCACCCCGTCGCGGACGAACTGCGCGGCCTCGGCCTCGACGGCGCCCGCGCCCTGAGCACCAGCACCGTCGGGCACCTGCGGATGACGTTCGACGCCGCCGAGGAGGTCCGCCCGTGAAACCCACCGCCCTGGTCACCGGCGCCGCCCGCGGCATCGGCGCGCTCGCCGCCCGGCGCCTCGCCGCCGCCGCGTGGGACGTCGTCGCCGTCGACACCGACGAGCCCGGCCTGGCCCGCACCGCCCGCCGCTCGCCGAACACCCACACCCGCGCCTGCGACGTCACCGCCCCGAAGGCCGTCGCCGCGGTCCTCGCCGTCACCGGTCCCGTGCACCGCCTCGTCTGCGCCCCCGCCGCCCCGTCCACCGAGCTAGAACACGTTCTACGGACCGTCGTGCTCGGCACGTCGCACGTCGTCGACGCCGCCCTCCCCGGCATGCTGGACCGCGGCCACGGCGAGATCATCGTCCTCACCGAGCCCCCGTCCCGCTCCCCCGCGCACGCCGCGGCGTCCGCCGCCCTGGCCTCCTACCTGCGCGCCCTCGCCGCCGGCCACCCGGCCCCCCGGGTCCGCTTCCGCCACGCCACCGCGCCCGCCGGCACCCAGCCCCGGGACGTCCTCGACGCCGTGGACCGCTCCCTGGCCCGCCGGCCCCGCACCCTCACCGTCCGCCCCGCCCGCGAACTCCCCCGCCTCTTCCGCTGACCCGCCGCGCGGCGATGCCCGGAGCCCGGGCGCGGACGGCGGGCGCCCCCGTGCCCGCGTTCTCGGGTCGTCGCCCGGTGATCGGGAGAATAAGCTGACTGTTCCGGCCCCTTCGGGGGTGCCGGGGACACCCCCCGGTGCAGCGATGCGGAGGAGCAAGCCTGCATGTCGTCCCAGGTCACCGGGCGGCCGGCCGATCCCGGCGGCACGGTCAAGGACCGCGAGATCGCGGCCGAGCAGCGCTACGTCGACGTCGCGTACGCGCGGCTGGAGGAGATGCGCGCCGAGGCGCAGGCCATGATCCGCGAAGGGTTCCGGCAGTCGCAGGCCGGGACCAAGGCGTCGCTGGTGGACCGGGACGCGTGGGTGCACCAGGCCGCGCGCCGCGCGCAGGCGCTCGACATCGCCGACGACGGGCTGGTGTTCGGGCGGCTCGACCTGGCGGCCGGCGAGGTGCGCTACATCGGACGCGTCGGGGTGCGCACCCCCGACCACGACTCCCTCGTGATCGACTGGCGGGCGCCCGCCGCCGAGGACTTCTACCGCGCGACGCCCGAGGACCCGCGGGGCGTCGTCCGCCGGCGGGTCCTGCACTCGCGCGGCCACACCGTCGTCGACATCGAGGACGATCTGCTCGACCCGTCCGCGTCCGACGGCATGACGGTCGTGGGCGACGGCGCGTTCCTCGCGTCGCTGGCCCGCACCCGCGAGGGCGCGATGCGCGACATCGTCGCCACCATCCAGCGGGAACAGGACGAGGTGATCCGCGCGCCCGCCGACGGCACCGTCCTGGTGCGGGGCGCGCCCGGCACCGGCAAGACGGCCGTGGCCCTGCACCGGGTCGCGTACCTGCTGTTCCGGCACCGGCAGCGGTTCGGGTCGCGGGGCGTCCTGGTCGTCGGCCCGAACCCCCGGTTCACCTCGTACATCGAGCGCGTCCTGCCGTCCCTCGGCGAGGGCTCGGCGGCGCTGCGCTCGCTGGGCGACCTCGTGGAGGGCGTCGCCGCGTCCGTCCACGACTCGCCGGCGCTCGCGCGGCTCAAGGGCGCCGAGCCGATGGCGACCGTGCTGCGCCGCGCCGTCACCGACCAGGCCCCCGGCGCCCCCGACGAGCTGCGGATCGTGTTCAAGGGCGTCGTCGTCGTCCTCGACCGGGCCCGCCTCGACCGGGTCCGCGCCGAGGTGCACCGGCGCAGCCGCGGCAGCGTCAACGCCGCCCGGGGCCGCGCCGCCGAGGCGCTCCTGGACGCCCTGTGGGACCGGTTCACCGGCATCGGCGGGCAGGAGGCGGCGGAGGCCGCCGAGGGCGCCGAGACCGGGCTGTGGAACGCGATCCTCGCCGCCGACGGGCTCGCCTCCCTCGACGACGACGAACGGCCCGGGACGTCCGGGGACGGGTCGCCGCGCGAGAAGTTCGACGCCCGCGTCCGGGAGCAGCGCGCGTTCACCGACTTCCTGGTCGCCTGGTGGCCGCTGCGCACGCCCCTCGACGTGCTGCGCTCCCTCGGCGACCCGGACCGGCTGCGCCGCGCCGCGGGCCGCGACCTCCCCCGCGAGGACCTGCCCGCCCTCGCCGCCTCCTGGGCGCGGGGCCCGCTCAGCTACCAGGACGTCGCCCTGCTCGACGAGCTCGACGCGCTGCTGGGGACGCCGCCGCGCCCGTCCCGCCGCCGCCGCGCGCCCGCCGCGGACGACCCGTTCGTCGTGGACGGCGTGAACATCCTGACCGGCGAGGAGGTCGTCGACGAGACGTGGGAGCCGGAGATGGAGGAGCTGACGACCTCCATCGAGCGGCTCGAACGCTCCCGCCGCGTCGACGACGGCGTCGTGGAGGAACGCCCCGAATACGCCCACATCGTCGTGGACGAGGCGCAGGACCTCTCCCCCATGCAGTGGCGGATGCTGGGCCGCCGCGGTCGGCAGGCGAGCTGGACGATCGTCGAGGACCCCGCGCAGAGCGCCTGGGAGGATCTCGACGCCGCCCGCGCCGCGATGGACGCGGCCCTCGGCGGCGAGCGCAAGGGCCGCGGGCGTCCCCGCAAGCGCGTCCCCCGCGCCCGCCACGAGTACGAGCTCACCACGAACTACCGCAACTCAACGGAGATCGCCGCGGTGTCGGCGCGCGTGCTCGCCGAGGCGCTCCCGGACGCCCGCCCGGCCCGCGCCGTCCGCACGTCCGGGATCGACCCGGTCGTGGACGTCGTCCCCGAGTCTCGCCTCGCCGCCGCGGCCCGCGCCGCCGCCGAGGAACTGCTGCACCGGGTCGAGGGGACGATCGGCGTGATCGTCCCGCTCGCCCTCGAACCCGGCCGCCAGGCGACCCTGTTCGACGCGACCACCTGGAACGAGGCCGAACGCGCCCGCCTCGCCGAGGGCCTCCCCGAGCGCGTGCAGGTGCTCGACGTCCTGGAGGCGAAGGGCCTCGAGTTCGACGCCGCGGTGATCGTCGCCCCCGAGACGGTCGCCGCCCAGTCCCCCCGCGGACTCCGCGTCCTCTACGTGGCCGTCTCCCGAGCGACCCAGCGCCTGACCGTCCTCACCACCGACCCCAAGTGGCAGTCCAAACTCCTAGGCACCTGACCCGCCCACCCCACACTGGACAACGAGGCCCCAGGGCGGCCGCCGACCGTGACCGACCGCAACGAACCCCAGCCACCCCCCGATCAAGGCCCACCACCCCGACCAAGCCCCAGCCAGAGCGCACGGGAACAACTGCGATTGCGAGCGAAGCCAGGTTCGAGCGAAGCGAGAACCTGATCGCGCAGCGAGCCCCTGGGCGAGCCGGAGCGATGCAGCAATCGCACGCAAGGCCCGTGGAAGGAAGGCCGCCTAGCGGCCTGACGCCGAGGGCCTTGCTAAATAACAGGCGGACGTCCGGTCCGGGTCATGCGCCAGGCGGTGCGCCAGGAGATGGGGCGGCGGGGGCCCGCGGGTTTGCGCCAGCCTTCGGCGAAGCCCTTGAACCAGGGCTTGAGGGCCTTGGGGCTGCGTTCCCGCAGGACGGTCATGGCGACCCACACGCCGAGGTAGGCGAACGCGAGGGGCCACGGGAGGTTGCGGCGCGCGAGCCAGACGCGGTTGCGGGCGTTGTACCGGTAGAACATGTCGTGCCGGGTGGGCAGGACGGCCGGGTGGTACATGACCGCGGACGCGTCGTAGGCGATGTGGTAGCCCGCGTTGAGGATCTGCCACGCGAGGTCGGTCTCCTCGTGGGCGTAGAAGAAGTCCTCGGGGAGGCCGCCGCCGAGGTCGAAGGCGGCGCGGCGGATCGCGCAGGCGCCGCCGAGGAAGGTGGTGACGGCGGACGAGCGTTCGGGGTCGCCGGCGCGGAGGCGGGGGACGTGCCGGCGTTCGCCGGGGCCGCCCTCGGGGTCGCGGACGCGGAAGGAGACGACGCCGAGCTTCGGGTCGGCGGAGAAGCGGTCGCGCAGGTAGGTGCCGAGGCGGGTCGACCGGTACCAGCCGTCGTCGTCGAGGAACAGGACGATCTCGCCGCTGGACGCCTCGACGCCGCGGTTGCGTCCGGCGGGGATGCCGACGTTCTTCGGGAGCACGATCGTCTTCACGCGGGCGTCGTCGAAGGGCGGTTCGCCGCCGCGGTCACCCACGGGGTCGACGCCGTTGCCGACGAGGACGACCTCGATGTCCACGTGCTCCTGGTCGAGGGCGCTGCGGACGGCGCGGGCGAGTTCCTCGGGCCGGTTGCCCATGGTGAGGACGACGACGCTGAGTTTCACTTCAGCCTCCGTGAAGCGAGGATGCTCACCAGGTGCAGGAGGGTCTGCAGGACGGCGACGGCGGCGACGGCGACGGCGAGGACGCGGGTCGCGGCGGGGGTGTCGGTGCCGAGGAGGGTGTCGAGCGCGGCGGCGGCGAGGATCAGCAGGGACAGTTCGACGGCGCCGATGATCCGGTGGAAGCGGAGCATGGACGCGGCCTGCCGGGCGAGGGCGATGCGGGTGGAGCGGGGGCGCAGCGCGCGGTCGCCGCCGGCCGGGTCGGCGGGCAGGCCCGACTTGGCGCGGGCGACGACGACGTTGTCGGTCTCGGCCTTGATGAGGGCGGCGCCGAGGGCGGCGAGCATGCCGAGCTCGACGTAGCCGCCGGTCTCCCAGCCGCCCTGCGCGGCGAAGCCGAGGCCGACGAGGAGCGACACCTCGGACAGGTAGTGGCCGATGCGGTCGAGGTACACCCCGGCGACGGACGTCTGCCGCAGGTAGCGGGCGACCTCGCCGTCCACGCAGTCGAGGAGCAGGTAGGTCTGGACGAGGACGGCGCCGGCGGCGGCCGTCCACAGGGGCGACAGCGGGAGCGATACGACGACGCCCGCGGCGATGCCGCTGAGCATCATCAGGTAGGTGAGCTGGTTGGGGCTGAACCCGAGGCGGAGGGCGAGCCACGCGAAGTACGGGGAGAGGGACCGCATGTAGAGGCGGCCGGCCCAGTGCTCCTCGTTGCGCCGCTCCTTGAGGCCGGGCGGCTGGCCGTGGGCGCGGACGTCCGCGACGCGGGCGCTCTTGCGGGACGGGCGGTCGTCGCCGGGCCGCTCGTGGTCCGCGGCGGGGGCGGGCACGTCAGCCTCCGTGGGCCTGGACATAGTCTTCCACCGCCTTGCGGGTCTCGTCGGCGTCGAGGTCCAGATGCTCCAGGATCGTGTAGCGGCCGGGGCGGGTCCGCGGCGCGTACCGGACCGCCTCGGTGAACTGCTCGACGGTCAGCCCGACGTCGCCGGGCAGCCGGGGCAGGTCGTGCCGGGCGAGGCAGGCGAGGATCTCCGCGAGCCGGTCGGCGCCCTCGCCGAGGTGGAGGGCGCGCAGGTGGTAGCAGAACGCGGCGCCGATCCCGGCCAGCTCGCCGTGGTTGGCGGTGCCGGGGTAGAGCCGGTCGATGGCGTGCAGGATCTCGTGGTCGCCGCCGGACGCCGGGCGGGAGTCGCCGGCGAACGACATCGCCATCCCGGACAGGACGAGGCTCTCGGCGAGGACGGTGAGGAACCGGTCGGACTCGATGGACTCCGGCTGGTGCACCAGTGCCTCGGCGGCGGTGCGGGCGACGGTGAGCGCCATCCGGTCGACGCGCTCGCCGCACGCGGACGACGCGAGCAGCCAGTCGTCCACGGCAGAGAAGTTGCTGAGGACGTCGCCGATCCCGGCGCGGACGAGCCGTTCGGGGGCGGCGCGCACGTAGTCGAGGTCGACGACCATCGCGAGGGGCATCACGACGCCGAACGAGCCCTTGCCCTCGTCGTGGACGAGGGACGCGACGGGCGAGCAGATGCCGTCGTGGGACAGGTTCGTCGCGACGGACACCATCGGGATGCCCGACAGGGTCGCGGCGTACTTGGTCGCGTCGATCGTCCGGCCGCCGCCGATGCCGACGACGGCCTCGTAGGAGCCGCCGCGCAGCCTGCCGGCGAGCTCGACGGCCGCGTCGACGGTGCCGCCCGCCACCTGGAACACCTCGCAGGCTGCGAGGGACGGGCGGACGTGCTCGGCGATCTGGTCGCCCTGGCCGGGGCCGACGGCGATCGCGACCCGTCCCTCGGTGGCGATGCGCCCGTCGGCCAGCAGCTCGCCCAGCTCCGCGACGGCTCCGCGCCGCACGTCGATGGACAGCGGCGCGTTCAGCATCCGCGTCAGCAGGGGCATGGGCCTCCTCGCTCGGTCGCCCGCGCCGCCCGGGACGCGGGCCCTACGTCTTCTGCCGTGCTCTGTCCGCCGTTACGTGCGTCCTCAGTACGTCTTGGCGATCGTGCGGGCCTTCTCGAGGTCGTCGTGGTCGTCGACCTCGACCCACCGGACGTCGCCGATGGGGGCGATGGAGATGCGGCCGCCCCGGTCGACGAGCTCCTGGTAGCCGTCCTCGTAGTACTGGTCGGGGTCGCTCTCCCAGGTGGCCTTGAGCGCGTCGGCGAGCGCGTCGGCGGCGGCGGGCTCGATGAGGGTGGCGCCGATGTACTCGCCGTTCGCGGACGCCGGGTCCATCAGCTTCGTGATGGTCTTGAGGTGCCCCTCGCCGTCGAGGATCACCTTCATCTCCTCGTCACCGAGCGTTTTCACGTCGTCCACGGCCAGGAGGATGTCCGGTCCGCGGTTCGCAAGTAGGGTCTTTTCCACACTCACGGGATGAACCGTGTCGCCGTTGACCATGAGGACGCCCTTGGAGAAGTGCTCCCGCGCCAGCCACATGGAGTAGGCGTTGTTCCACTCCTCGGCCTTGTCGTTGTGCACGAGCGTGATCGAGACGCCGTACCGCTCCTCGAGGGCGGCCTTGCGCTCCTCGACCGCGCCCGCGCGGTAGCCGACGACGATCACCACGTCGGTCAGCCCGACCTCGGCGAGGTTGCCGAGGGCGATGTCCAGGATGGTGGTCTCACCGTCGACGGGGACCAGGGCCTTGGGGAGCGTGTCGGTGTAGGGCCGCAGCCTCCGGCCCGCGCCCGCCGCCAGCACCATGCCGATCATGCTTCCTCTTCCTTCAGGTCGACCTGCACGCGTCCGCCGGATCCGGCCCGCGCCCACGCGGCGACGCCCTCGCCGCCGAACAACACGCCAAGGTAGGCGGCCAGGGCAGCGTACGCGAACGGGAGGCTCCCGGAGAGGCCCCCGCAGGCCACGATGAGCAGCCGCCCCTCCCAGCCGAGCCCGGCGCGAAGGAGCCGCTGCCGCCGCGGCCCCCTGCGGGTGCGGTGCACGGTGTCGTGGTGGTGGAGCGCGAGGAGGGCGACGAGCGCGAAGACGAGCGGCGCCGCCACAGCGTGCGCGAACCCCAACACGGTGAGGTAACCATACTCGATCCCGCGGATCATGGGCGGCGCCGTCCAGTCGAGCCTGCCGGTGTGCGGGTGCGCCGACGCGGGCCCGATCAGCAGCACCGCGATGACCGGCGCGAACAGTGCCGGATCCGGGTTTCCGCCCTCGCCGGCGACGAGCAGGACGGTCGTCAGGACGGCCGCGCCGGCGGCTCCCGGCACCGGCGGGAGCCCCCCGCGCGCCAGCACGCCCAGCGCGCGCGCCAGCGGGCCGTCGTCCCGGTACACCCGCAGGATGCCGCCGCCCTGGGTCACGGGGTCACCGGCCACAGGGAGCGGAGGAGGCACCCGGCGAGGACGGCCGCGACCGCGACGCCGCCCCACACGGTGAGGACCGTGAAGACGAGCACCGGGTCGCCGAGGGCGGCCGTGACGGAGACGAGCGCGAACCGTTCGGGACGCGGCAGTGTGACGATCCTCGCGAACCCGGCAGGCCGGCCCGGGACGGCGGCGGGGTGGCGCGCGGCGAACGACGCGGCGATCGTCCGTCCGAGCGCGGGGAGGACGAGCGCCAGCGCGGCGGCGCCCCACACTCCGGCGGGCCCGCCGGGCGCGAACGTCCCGACGGGCGCCCGCGGCGGCGCGGGCGCGGCGGACG
>NZ_JBHTJA010000070.1:0-37249 GCF_042675525.1 Actinomadura sediminis | reverse complement strand
GCCCGGCGCGCGGCGGCCGTCCCGGCCCCGGGCCGCGGCCGGTCCCGTACCCGGATTCCGGTCACGCCGACCAGGGCCACGTCCACCCCGGGCACGGCCCGGGGCATCCGGGCCACGGTTCCCCCTGGCAGGGCCCGCGTCCGGAGGAGCCGCACGCGGCCGCGCCGCGACGCGGCGGCGGGCCCGCCGCCGGGCGTCCCGGAGCCGGGGCGGGCAGGCCCCGGAAGGGCAAGGGAAGCGCGGAGAATCCCGGGGCCGGGAAGGCGGCCAAGGGCCCCAGGGGACCCAAGGGGCCCAAGAGCACGAAGCGGCGCGGGGGCGGGCGGGTTTCCGGTCCGGACGGGCGCCCGGCGGACGTCCGGCGCCTCGTCACGCAGGGCCTCGCCGAGCTCGGGCCGAAGGCCTACTTCGCCGCCGCCGGGGCGCTGGCCGCCGTCGTCCTCCTCGGGTTCGGGGCGCTGGCGGTCGCGGGCGGAGCCGGCGGCGCCGACGCCCGCGGCGCGGCGCTCCCGCCGGTGGGCGACGCGGCGGAGACGGGCCTGTCGCCGACGTCGTACTCGAGTTCGCCGTCGTCGGACGCGTACGCGGGGATCGAGACCCGGCAGGCGGACGCGACGCCGCTGACGCTCGAGGAGGCGTTCCCGAAGGACGCGCGGTCCGTGCCCGTCCCGGGCACCGAGGTCGAGCTGGAGCTGGCGGAGAAGAAGCTGGACGGCGACTGCGCCGCCGCCGTGTGGGGCGCGAGCGTGGCCGCCGATCTGCGCCGGGGCGGCTGCAGCCAGGCCGTCCGCGGCCTGTACGCCGACGCCGACGGCGGGTACGGCATGGCCGTCGCGGTGTTCAACCTGGCGTCGGCGGCGGACGCCGACCGGTTCGTCGCGACGCTCGGCGAGGTGCGCGGCGGCGGGTTCGTCCGGCCGCTTCCGGCCGAGGGGCCCGCGGCTGAGTTCGGCAGCGGGTTCGGCATGGCGCGGGGCCTCGCGCAGGGCCACTTCGCGGTGGTGTCGTGGGCGGCGCGCCTGGACGGGAAGGGCGACGCGTCGGACGAGACCCTGCTGTCGATGCTGATCGAGGGCGGGAAGGCCCCGGGCGTCCTGTCCCGCGCGGCCGCCGCCTCCGACTGACCGCGCCGCCGTCCGCCGCCGGTGCGCCCGCCCGGCCGCGCCGCCGGCCGTCCGCGTCGCCGGCCGTCCGCGGAACCGGCGCCGGCCGGAATGAAACCGGCCCGCACGGCGGTTGGAACCGGCGCGATCGGGGTTCGATCGGGGTTCGATCGGGGTTCAAACGTCGTGTTCCGGTGATGATCCTCACCCGGCCGCGCGGAACGTCCGGCCCGGTGGGAGCCGGTAATCTGGTCTAAACCAGTGAGATGTCGCGTGCCGATCCGCGCTGAGAAGTTTCGCGATCCGCCACAGTCGGGCATGATCCCGGCAGTGATGTAATGTCATCTCACCGCAGCAGGGCCAACGTCGTCCCGGCTTGCACTGACCTAAGACGCAGTGACACGACGACGACGGGAGGGTTGATGGCTGCTGCTGCCCTCACACCGGGCCGCCCCCGCCACCAGGGTCTCTACGACCCGGCCAACGAGCACGACGCCTGCGGTGTCGGAATGGTGGCGGATCTGCACGGCCGCGGAAGCCACGACATCGTTCAGAACGCCCTGACCGTCCTGAAGAACCTGGACCACCGCGGCGCCGTGGGCGCCGAGCCGGACGACGGCGACGGCGTGGGCATCATGCTGCAGATCCCGGACGCGTTCTTCCGCCAGGTGTGCGGTTTCCCGCTGCCCGATGCCGGCGCCTACGCCGCCGGCATCGCGTTCCTGCCGGCCGACGCCGACGAGCGGGCCGCCGTGGTCGCCCACGTGGAGACGCTGTGCGCCGAGGAGGGGCTGACCGTCCTCGGCTGGCGCGAACTGCCGACCGACCCCGAGTTCGCCGGGCCCGCCGCGCGCCGCGCCATGCCGCACTTCGCGCAGCTGTTCGTGCGCGCCGCCGAGGGCGGCCCGCACGCCGGCAAGACGGGCGTCGAGCTGGACCGCGTGGTGTTCTGCATGCGCGAGCGCGCCGAGCAGGACGTCCGCGTCTACTTCCCGAGCCTGTCCAGCCGGACGATCGTCTACAAGGGGATGCTGACGACCCCGCAGCTGGAGCCGTTCTTCCCCGACCTGTCGGACCGCCGGTTCACCAGCGCGATCGCGCTCGTGCACTCGCGGTTCTCCACCAACACGTTCCCGGCGTGGGAGCTGGCGCACCCGTTCCGGTTCATCGCCCACAACGGCGAGATCAACACGGTCAAGGGGAACCGGAACTGGATGCGGGCCCGCGAGGCGCTGCTGAAGTCCGACCTGATCCCCGGCGACCTGTCCCGCATCTACCCGGTGATCGACATCGAGGCGTCCGACACCGCCTCGTTCGACGAGTGCCTGGAGCTGCTGCACCTCGGCGGCCGGTCGCTGCCGCACGCCGTCCTGATGATGATCCCGGAGGCGTGGGAGAACCACACCGAGATGGACCCGGACCGCCGGGCCTTCTACGAGTTCCACTCCACGCTCATGGAGGCGTGGGACGGGCCCGCGAGCGTCACCTTCTCCGACGGCACCGTCGTCGGCGCCGTCCTGGACCGCAACGGGCTCCGCCCCGGCCGGTACTGGGTCACCGACGACGGTCTCGTGGTCCTCGCGAGCGAGGCCGGCGTCCTGGACATCCCGGCGAGCAAGGTCGTCCGGAAGGGCCGCCTGCAGCCCGGGAAGATCTTCCTGGTGGACACCGCCGCCGGCCGGATCGTCGAGGACGACGAGGTCAAGGCCGAGCTGGCGGCCGAGCACCCCTACGGGCAGTGGCTCCACGAGGGCCTCGTGCGGTTCGAGGAACTGCCGCGCCGCGAGCGGGAGATCCCCACGCACGACACGCTCGTCAAACGGCAGCAGACCTTCGGGTACACCCTCGAAGAGCAGCGGATCATCCTCAGCCCGATGGCGAAGACGGGCGCGGAGCCGATCGGGTCGATGGGCACCGACACCCCGATCGCGGTGCTGTCGGAGCGTCCCCGCCTGCTGTTCGACTACTTCAAGCAGCAGTTCGCGCAGGTCACCAACCCGCCGCTGGACGCCATCCGCGAGGAGCTCGTCACCTCGCTGCAGTCCACGCTCGGCCCCGAGGGCAACCTGCTGGAGCCCGGCCCGGAATCGTGCCGCCGGCTCGTGCTGCCCACCCCGATCCTGGACAACGACGAACTCTCCAAGATCATCCACATCGACGACGAGGGGTCCCTGCCGCACCTGCAGGCCCACGTCGTCCACGGCCTCTACGACGTCGCCGGCGGGGGAGAGGCCCTGCAGGCCCGCCTGGAGGAGATCAACGGCGAGGTCAGCCGCGCCATCGGGGCGGGCGCGCGGATCATCGTGCTGTCCGACCGCGGCGCCGACTCCGCGCGCGCCGCGATCCCCGCGCTGCTGCTCACCGGCTCGGTCCACCACCACCTGATCCGGGAGAAGACCCGGACGCAGGTCGGCCTGGTCATCGAGACCGGCGAGGCCCGCGAGTGCCACCACATGGCGCTGCTCATCGGGTACGGCGCGTCCGCGATCAACCCGTACCTCGCGATCGAGACCGTCGAGGACCTCGTCCGCGGCGGCGTCATCGCGAGCGACGGCCTCACCGAGAGCCAGGCCGTCCGCAACCTCGTCAAGGCGTACGGCAAGGGCGTCCTGAAGGTCATGTCGAAGATGGGCGTGTCCACGGTCGCGTCCTACACCGGCGCGCAGATCTTCGAGGCGATCGGGCTCGGCGCCGAGGTCGTCGACCGCTGCTTCACCGGCACCGTCTCCCGGCTCGGCGGCGTCGGCTTCGACGTGCTGGCCCGCGAGGTCGCCGAGCGGCACCGCCGCGCCTACCCGGCCGGCGGCAACGACCTCCCGCACCGCACCCTCGAGGTCGGCGGCGAGTACCAGTGGCGCCGCGAGGGCGAGCCGCACCTGTTCAGCCCGGACACGGTGTTCAAGCTGCAGCACGCCACCCGCACCCGCCGCTACGAGATCTTCAAGGAGTACACCTCCAAGGTCGACTCGCAGGCCGAGGAGCTGATGACGCTGCGCGGCCTGTTCCAGCTCAAGGAGGGCGCGCGCCCGCCGGTGCCGATCGAGGAGGTCGAGCCCGTCTCGGAGATCGTCAAGCGGTTCTCCACCGGCGCGATGTCCTACGGCTCCATCTCCGCCGAGGCGCACGAGACCCTCGCGATCGCGATGAACCGGCTCGGCGGCAAGTCCAACACCGGCGAGGGCGGCGAGGACCCGGCGCGGTTCACCCCGGACGAGAACGGCGACCTGCGGCGCAGCGCCATCAAGCAGGTCGCGTCCGGCCGGTTCGGCGTCACCTCCGAGTACCTCACCAACGCCGACGACATCCAGATCAAGATGGCGCAGGGCGCCAAGCCCGGCGAGGGCGGGCAGCTCCCCGGCCACAAGGTGTACCCGTGGATCGCCAAGACCCGGCACTCCACGCCCGGCGTCGGCCTCATCTCGCCGCCGCCGCACCACGACATCTACTCGATCGAGGACCTCGCCCAGCTCATCCACGACCTGAAGAACGCGAACCCGTCCGCGCGGGTGCACGTCAAGCTCGTCGCCGAGATGGGCGTCGGCACGGTCGCGGCCGGGGTGTCGAAGGCGCACGCCGACGTCGTCCTGATCTCCGGGCACGACGGCGGCACCGGCGCGTCCCCGCTGACGTCCCTCAAGCACGCCGGGACGCCGTGGGAGCTCGGCCTCGCCGAGACGCAGCAGACGCTGCTGCTCAACGGGCTGCGCGACCGCATCGTCGTGCAGACCGACGGGCAGATGAAGACCGGCCGCGACGTCGTCGTCGCCGCGCTCCTCGGCGCCGAGGAGTACGGCTTCGCGACCGCGCCGCTGGTCGTGTCGGGCTGCATCATGATGCGGGTCTGCCACCTCGACACCTGCCCCGTCGGCGTCGCCACCCAGAACCCGGTGCTGCGGCAGCGGTTCTCCGGCAAGCCCGAGTTCGTCGTGAACTTCTTCGAGTTCGTCGCCGAAGAGGTCCGCGAGTACCTCGCCGCGCTCGGGTTCCGCTCGCTGGACGAGGCGATCGGGCACGTCGAGATGCTCGACACCCGCGACGCCGTCGAGCACTGGAAGGCGTCCGGCCTCGACCTGGCCCCGATCCTGCACGCGCCCGAGACGCCCTACGGGGACGCGCTGCGGTGCGTCGGCGAGCAGGACCACGGGCTCGAGAAGGCCCTCGACAACACGCTGATCCAGCTCGCCGAGGGCGCCCTCGCCTACGGCGACAAGGTCACCCTCGACCTGCCGATCCGCAACGTCAACCGCACCGTCGGGACCATGCTCGGCCACGAGCTCACCCGCAAGTGGGGCGGCGGCGGACTGCCCGACGACACCATCGACGTCACCTTCACCGGCTCGGCGGGCAACTCGTTCGGCGCGTTCGTGCCGCGCGGCGTCACCCTCCGGCTCGTCGGCGACGCCAACGACTACGTCGGCAAGGGCCTGTCCGGCGGACGCATCACCCTGCGGCCCCCGCGGGACGCGGCGTTCACCGCCGAGGAGCAGATCATCGGCGGCAACGTCATCCTGTACGGCGCGACGTCCGGCGAGCTGTTCGCCGCGGGCGTCGTCGGCGAACGGTTCTGCGTCCGCAACTCCGGCGCCACCGCCGTCGTCGAGGGCGTCGGCGACCACGCCTGCGAGTACATGACCGGCGGCCGCGCCGTCATCCTCGGCGGCACCGGACGCAACCTCGCGGCCGGCATGTCGGGCGGCGTCGCCTACGTGCTCGACCTGGTACCCGAGCGGGTCAACGGCGAGATGGTCGACCTCGAACCGCTGGACGCCGACGACGTCGCGTTCGTCCGCGGGCTCGTCGAACGGCACCGCGCCGAGACCGGCTCCGCGCTCGCCGGGCGCCTGCTGGACGACTGGGACGCCGCCGCGACCCGCTTCACCAAGATCATGCCGCGCGACTACCGGCGCGTCCTGACCGCGATGGCCGAGGCCGAGGCGCAGGGCCGGGACGTCGACGAGGCCGTCATGGCCGCCGCCCAGGCCTGAGAGAGGGGGATTCCCACATGGCCGACCCGAAGGGTTTCCTGACCGTTTCGCGGGAGCTCCCGAAGCGCCGCCCGGTCGACGTCCGCATCAAGAGCTGGTCGGAGGTCTACGAGGACTTCGGCACCGACCGGCTCGAGAAGCAGGCGAGCCGCTGCATGGACTGCGGCATCCCGTTCTGCCACCAGGGCTGCCCGCTCGGCAACCTCATCCCCGAGTGGAACGACCTCGTCTACCGCAAGGACTGGCACGAGGCGATCGAGCGGCTCCACGCCACCAACAACTTCCCGGAGTTCACCGGGAGGCTCTGCCCCGCCCCGTGCGAGAGCGCCTGCGTCCTCGGCATCAACCAGGACCCGGTCACCATCAAGCGGGTCGAGGTCGAGATCATCGACCGCGCCTTCGCCGAGGGCTGGGTCCGCCCGCAGCCGCCCGCCGTCAAGACCGGCAAGAAGGTCGCGGTCGTCGGTTCCGGCCCCGCCGGGCTCGCCGCCGCGCAGCAGCTCACCCGCGCCGGGCACGACGTCACCGTCTACGAGCGCGCCGACCGCGTCGGCGGCCTGCTCCGCTACGGCATCCCCGAGTTCAAGATGGAGAAGCGGCACGTCGACCGCCGCATCGCCCAGATGCGCGCCGAGGGCACCGAGTTCCGGACGTCCGTCAACATCGGCGTCGACGTCACCGCCGACGAACTGCGCGCCGCCCACGACGCCGTCGTCCTCGCCGGCGGCGCCACCGCGTGGCGGGACCTGCCGATCCCCGGGCGCGAACTCGGCGGCGTCGTCCAGGCCATGGAGTACCTGCCGCCCGCCAACAAGGTGCAGGAGGGCGACTTCCCCGAGTCGCCCATCGACGCCGCGGGCAAGCACGTCGTCGTCATCGGCGGCGGCGACACCGGCGCCGACTGCATCGGCACCGCGATCCGGCAGGGCGCCGCGTCCGTCACCCAGCTCGAGATCATGCCGCGGCCCCCGGAGTCCCGCCCGGACGCCCAGCCGTGGCCGACCTACCCGATGCTGTTCAAGATGGAGAGCGCCCACGAGGAGCTCGCCGACCGGGGCGGCGAACGGCTCTACGCCGTCTCCACCACCGAGTTCCTGGGAGACGAGGACGGCAACGTCCGCGCCCTCAAGATCGTCGAGGTGGGCGGGCCGGAGACCGGCTTCAAGCCCGTCGAGGGCACCGAGCGCGAGATCCCCGCGCAGCTCGTCACCCTCGCCATGGGCTTCCTCGGCCCGCAGCGCGAGGGCCTCCTCGAGCAGCTCGGCGTCGAACTGGACCAGCGCGGCAACGTCGTCCGCGACAAGGACTACAAGACGTCCGTGGACGGCGTCTACGCCGCGGGCGACATGGGCCGCGGCCAGTCCCTGATCGTCTGGGCGATCGCCGAGGGCCGCGCCGCCGCGCACGGCGTCGACGCGCACCTCACCGGCCGCGGGTCGCCGCTGCCGTACCCGATCCCGCCCACGGCCCGTCCCATCGCCTGACGGACCCCGCGAGGCCCCGGAGCCGCCCGGCTCCGGGGCCTTCGCACGTCCGAGCGGCCTTCCCCGCACCGCAAGAGCCCACATGACGCCGCCGGACGCGCCGGAACCCGCCCGGTGCGCGATCGCGCCGTCATCGCGCCGACACCCGAACGTCCGACGGGACGGCTACGATCCCGGGCACCCCCGCGAAACGTCCCGCACCCCGGGACCCGGCCCGATGAGACACGAGTGAAGACCACCCTCCGCGCGATGATCGCCGTGACCCTGCTCCTCGGCCACCACGTCATCGCCCTCGCCGTGCTCGCCGGCACGGCCCTCGCCGTCGCCCTCCTGATCCGGTACGGCGGACGCGACGGCACCGTCCCGTTCACCGCGGTCATGGTCATGCTGGCCGTCCCGGTCCTCACCGCCCTGATCAAGACCGTCCGGTACCGGCCCGAGCCGCCCGGCGGCCTGCCCCTGGACCGCACCGCCGAACCGGCCCTCTGGGCCGAGATCGACGCCATCGCGCGGCGGGCGGGCACCCGCCCGCCCGACGACCTGCGGCTCACCCCCGAGGCGAACGCCGCGGTCGCCGAGCAGACCCGGGGCCTCGCCCTCACCGCCGGACGCCGCCACATGACCATCGGCATGCCGCTGCTGGAGACCCTCACCGTCGCCGAACTGCGCGCCGTCCTCGCCCACGAACTCGGCCACTACAGCCGCCGCCACACCCTGCTCGGCCACCTCACCCACCGCGGCGCCGCCGCACTGCGGAACACCACCGCGGCCCTGCACTCCGACGACCCCTGGACGACCGCGCTCCGCAAGGTCTTCGACGGCTACACCGAGGTCTACCTCCGCGTCTCGCGGGCCGTGCGCCGCGCCCAGGAGACCGAGGCCGACCGCCTCATGGTCGAGATCTCCGGCCGCGACGCCGCCGCGTCCGCGCTCCGCACCGTCCGCACCACCGCCGCCGCCTGGCCCGCCTTCCTCGACCGCCACGTCGGCCCCGCGACCCGCCACGGACTCGCCCCGGCCGACGTGCTCGGCGGCTTCCGGGCCCTCCTGGACGAACCGTCCCGGCGGGACGAACTCGCCGAGATCCTCACCCGCCCCGGGCGGACCGACCCGCACGACTCCCACCCCACCCTCGCCGACCGCCTCCGCGCCATCGCCCGCTGCCCCGAACCCGCCGCCGCGAGCCCCGACGCCCGGCCCGCCACCGACCTGCTCACCGACGCCGCCGCCGTCCGCGCCCGCTTCCACCGCGCACTGTTCGGCGACGCCGCCGGACTCGACTGGGACGAACTCGCCGCCCGCCTCGCCGCCCTGCACACCGCCGAGGACGGCCTGCGGCTCCTCGCCGCCGCCGAACGCGTCACCGGAACCGCCCCCGCCACGCTCGGCACCCTCCTCACCGACATCGAGAAGGGACACGGCCCCGCGATCGCCGACGAGCTCAGCGGCGGCGGCACCGACCCGGCCGACCGGCGCGCCGAACGGATGCTCGACCGGCTCCGGGCGCTCACCTCCTCCGCCCTCCAGGACGCCGGGCACCTCACCGCCCGGTCGTCCTGGACCGGCCGCCCCGTCCGCTACCACGGACCCGACGGGACGGAGACCGACCTCGACGCCCTCGTCCCCGCGACCCTCGACCCCGCGACCCTCGACCCGGACCGCCTCACCCGCCAGATCACCGAACTCCGGAACCGGCTCACCGCCTGGGGCGCCGACCCCGACCACCGCCCCGCCCCGCCCGGACGCGCCGGCACCGCCCTGTACGGCGTCCTCCACGGACTCCAGGACGACGAAGGCGGCCACTACGACGCGCTCGTCCTCGAACCCGGCATCCTCTTCGTCCCGATCTCCGAGCAGGAGGCGACCGACGAAGCGATCGCCGAACTCCCGATCCGCGCACGCGTCCAGCACCTACTGAACCTGCCGCCCGCCGACCTCCTCCACCGCCACGACACCTGGCTCCTCGAAACCGGCGCCGTCCACAAGGGCACCTTCTGGTCCGGGACGAACATGTGGACCCTGCGCCTGCTCCTGAACCGGGCCGCCATGGACGGCACCCCCGGCGACGGGCTCCTCCACATCGCCGGACTACCGCCCTGCACCCGCCCGCACGACGCCCGCGAAATACTCAAAGCCGCCCTCGGCCCCCGGCTCACGACCTCCGACAAGCAGACCTGAACCACCACGGACACCGACCCGCGCACGGCCGTTTCCTGCAAGACCCCGCCCCCCGCATCCCCGTACGGTGGCCGCATGAGAACCCTGACCAGCGAACACATCGAACGAGCCTGGCAATTCATGCTCCTCAACGCCCGCGTCATAGACCGCCACCGCTTCGCCCTCCACTTCCGCGGCGGCGCGCCCGCACCCGTCCTCGCCGCCCTCCGCCCCTACGAGAACCCCGACGGCGGCTACGGCAACGCCCTCGAACCCGACCTGCGCGGCACCGCCAGCCAGCCCGTCCCCGCCCAGCACGCCCTCGAGATCCTCCACGAGGCCGGCGCCGACCACGACCCCGCCGTCACCCGCATCGCCGACCACCTCACCACCGTCACCACCCCCGACGGGGGAGTGCCGTTCGTCCTGCCCACCGTCCGCGACGCGCCCCGCGCCCCCTGGTGGCAGACCCCCGACGACCCGCCCGCCGCGATCAACCCCACCGCCACCCTCGCCGGACTCCTCCACCGCGCCCGCGCCGACCACCCCTGGCTCCAGACCGCCACCGACTTCTGCTGGCGCCGCCTCGACCGGACCGGCGCCGAACTCGGCCCCTACGACGCCCTCGCCGTCCTCACCTTCCTCGACCACGTCCCCGACCGGGACCGCGCCGAGGCCGCGTTCACCCGCCACCGCGGCGCCCTCGCGTCCGTCCGGAGCGACCACCACACCGCCCTCGACTTCGCGCCCCGCCCCGGCGGCCTCGGCGCCCGCCTCCACCCCCCGCACACCATCGACGCCGAACTCGACGCACTCGCCGACGCCCAGCACGACGACGGCGGCTGGGACATCGACTTCCCCGTCTGGACCCCCGTCACCCGCCACGAATGGCGCGGCCTCCAGACCGTCGAACGGCTCCTCCTCCTGCGAGCGTACGGACGCCTCGACACCTAGAGACCGACGCCTAGAGCAGGTCGCGGAGCGGCGCACCCGCCAGGTCCCGCACCTCGTGCGCGAAATGCGCCTGATCGGCGAACCCGGCCTCGTACGCCGCCTCCGCCGCCGCCCGCCCCGCCCGCGCCAGCCGCACCCCCCGCTGGAACCGCAGCACCCGCTGCAACACCTTCGGCCCGTACCCGAACGCCGCCAGCGAACGCCGCCGCAACTGCCGCTCGCTCAACCCCACCGCGTCCGCCACGGCCCTCACCGGCCCCCGCGCCAGCCCCGACACCACCACCGGAACCATCGGATCCACCGGCCCCGCCGCCCGGCCGGCGACCCCGCGCACCAGCACCGACCGCCGCTGCTCCGGCCGCCCCGCCGACGCCACCGCCTCCGCGAGCCGGTCCGCGTCACCGCCCCACAGCTCCCGCAGCGGCACCCGCGCGTCCCGCACCGCGTCCCCCGGCACCCCCAGCACCGGCGGCGCCGCCCCCGGACCGAACCGCACCCCCACCATCGAAGCGCCCGGCCGCATCACCGCCGGCATCGGCCCCGTGTCCGGACCCGCCACCATGATCTCCCCGTCCCACCAGATCAGGTCCACGCACCCGTCCGGCACCACCCGCTGGACGAACGGCTCGGCGCCGTCCGGCAACGACGCCGACCACGCGCACACCAGCCCCGCCGCCCCTGGCGCCGGCGTCTCCCGATAATCCGTGGGGTTCACAACATCCTGCATACCACCCCCCACCGACGGGCACGGCGAAAGGAGAACCCGACAAAACGGAGGTCATCATGGCGAACGACCTGCAGGGCGCGACGATCGCGTTCCTCTGCGCCCCCGAAGGCACCGAACAGGTCGAACTGACCGAACCCTGGACGGCCGTCGAACAGGCCGGCGGCACGCCCCGGCTCGTCTCCACGCAGACCGGCGAGATCCAGGCGTTCAACCACCTCGACAAGGGAGACACCTTCCCCGTCCACACCACCGTCGACGACACCGACCACACCGACTACCAGGCCCTCGTCCTGCCCGGAGGAGTCGCCAACCCCGACTTCCTCCGCATGCAGCCGAAGGCCGTCGAGTTCGCCAAGTCGTTCTTCGACGCCGGAAAGCCCGTCGCCGTCATCTGCCACGGCCCCTGGACGCTCATCGAAGCCGACGTCGTCCGCGGGCGTACCATGACCTCCTGGCCCAGCCTGCAGACGGACCTGCGCAACGCCGGCGCCACCTGGGTCGACGAAGAGGTGAAGATCTGCGAAGGCGGACCCAACGTACTGGTGTCCAGCCGCAAGCCCGACGACCTCAAGGCCTTCTGCCAGGCGGCCGTCGACGCGTTCAAGGCCGTGGTCTAGACCTTGTCCTAGACCAATCGGTGAACCCTGGGGGACCGCATCCTGCAGAAATAACCGTACCCACCAGTAACTAAGTACGGTTGTGACCGTGACCCGTCGAGCGAAAATAGTCAGCACCATCGGCCCCGCCTGCTCCAGCACCGAGCAGATCAACGCCCTCGTGGAAGCCGGCATCGACGTCGCCCGGCTCAACATGAGCCACGGCGACCACGCCACCCACGAAGACGTCTACCACCGCATCAGGGCCGCCGCCGACGCCACCGGACGCGGCGTCGGCATCCTCGCGGACCTCCAGGGTCCCAAGATCCGCATCGGCCGATTCCCCGACGGCCCCGTCCGCCTCACCCTCGGCGACGAATTCACCATCACCACCGAAGACGTCCCCGGCACCCGCCGCGAGGTCTCCACCACCTACGAAGGCCTCCCCGGCGACGTCACCGCCGGCGACACCGTCCTCATCGACGACGGCCGCGTCGCCCTCCGCGTCACCGACGTCGACGGCCCCCGCGTCCGCACCACCGTCACCGTCGGCGGCATGGTCTCCGACAACAAGGGCCTCAACCTGCCCGGCGTCCCCGTCAGCGTCCCCGCCCTCACCGACAAGGACGAAGAAGACCTCCGCTGGGCCCTGCGCCTCGGCGTCGACCTCGTCGCCCTGTCCTTCGTCCGCACCCCCGCCGACGCCGACATCTGCTACCAGATCATGGAAGAAGAAGGCGTCCGCGTCCCCCTCATCGGCAAGATCGAGAAACCCCAGGCCGTCGAACGCCTCCCCGAGATCGTCGCCGCCTTCGACGGCATCATGGTCGCCCGCGGCGACCTCGGCGTCGAACTCCCCCTCGAACAGGTCCCGATCGTCCAGAAACGCGCCATCGAGCTCTGCCGCGAGAAGGCCCGCCCGGTCATCGTCGCCACCCAGATGCTCGAATCCATGATCTCCGCGCCCCGCCCCACCCGCGCCGAGACCTCCGACGTCGCCAACGCCGTCTTCGAAGGCGCCGACGCCGTCATGCTCTCCGGCGAGACCAGCGTCGGCCAGTACCCCATCGAATCCGTCCAGACGATGAGCCGCATCGTCTGCACCGCCGAGGAAGCCGCACTCCAAGCCACCCACACCCTCGAGCGCATGCCCGAGACCGTCGGCGGCGCCATCGCCCGCGCCGCCGCCGAGGTCGGCGCCATCGTCGGCGCCGAGGCCCTCGCCGCCTTCACCATGTCCGGCGAGACGGCCCGCCGCCTCTCCCGCTACCGCTCGCCCATCCCGCTGCTGGCGTTCACCTCGGTCCCCGCCGTCCGCGGACGCCTCGCACACGTCTGGGGAGTCGAGACCTTCATCGTCCCCCAGGTCGACCACACCGACGCCATGTTCGGCCAGGTCGAACAGGCCCTGCTCGAACTCGGCCGCGCACAGAAGGGCGACCGCGTCGTCGTCGTCGCCGGCTCGCCCCCCGGCACCCCGGGCTCCACCAACTCCCTGCGCGTCCACATCATCGGCGACGCCATCGGAGCCCAGCACTGAACTCCGGCCGGGCGGCCACCGCGCCGCCCGGCACATCACCACCCGGTCTCGATTCGAGATCGCTCCGGCCAACCACCTAGTACTTCGGCCCCACGAACGCGTCCAACCGCGCCACCGCCTCCCGCCGCGCCACGGACACGTTCTTACGGTTCATCTGCCGCCACGCGATCCCGAGCCGATCGAGCGCGTCAGTGAAGATGCGCTGGATGTCCATGGACTCGTTGGTGAAGTTGTACCGGGGGTACTCGTACCACCGATCCTCACCGCCGACCGTCCGCCGCACCCGATTCATGCTGCGGCAGCCGTCCGAATGGACGAGCCCGCGAACGAGCTCCTCGGTGAACACGTCGACGATCTCCTGTTGCCAATCAGCGAGCTCGATCTTCCGCTCGTGCTTCCGCCCCGGCCCATGCTGTGGGAACAAGCACGGCCAGTGCTTCGAATATGAGCCCACCAGCTTGCATCCTGGATGTCGACGGCGCCCTACCCGCGAGATGGGCATTACCGCACCGACCGTCTTGGCGGCCTCCTCGATCAGACCAGGCCATGCATCGGCGCAGGCGATCTCGAGGCGGTACACCCCCTTCCGGCAGTGGACGATGTGCCCGTCGCCGAGGTAGAGGCCGAGTAGGTACGCGTAACTTCGTTCATCGAGTTCCAGGCCGGAGCAGCGCGGGCATGCGTCTCTTCTGCGGATGCCTCCACTGGTCGGGTCCGCTGGATCGGCACTTCGCCGCCTCGTCCCGCTGCGCCACTTTTGAACCGCGCCCATCGAGACGCCGCAGCGACGAGCCACCTCACGATCCGTCCAGCCCTCCTGGGAGAGCTTCAGTGCCTTCTGAACGATCTCGTCTGGATACATGCGGCAAGTCTTGCGCTCGCCACTGACAGTTTTAAACTGTAACCATATGTATAGATAACGGGCGATTGGCGAGGAAAGTAAAGATCATTTATCGATGGTGTGCCGCTTCAAAGTCGGTACCGACCGTGTGGTGAGTTTTGCGGAACGGCGGCCACGCCGTCGAGCATCGTGGCTGAGCTGGCCGGGAGTGTCACGCCGACACGTCCGCGCGGCCGATGACATCGGGTGCCGGACGTGTGAACGAAGAAACCGCCTTCCAACAGAAAGGCGGTTTAAGAATGTGCCGGAGGTGGGATTCGAACCCACACGCCCTTTCGGACAAATCCTTTTGAGGGATCAGCGTCTGCCATTTCGCCACTCCGGCATCTTTATCCGGACATGTCCCTTGTTGTCCGGTTTGCGACCCCTTGGTGAGGGGCGGCACGTGTCATGGTAGCGCGTCCCGGTAGTCTCGTGCGCGTGACGGAGAGCGCTCGGCGAGTTGTGATCGCAGAAGACGAGGCCCTGATCCGGCTGGACCTCAAGGAGATGCTGCACGAGGACGGCTACGAGGTCGTGGGCGAGGCCGGGGACGGCGAGGCGGCCGTCCGGCTCGCGTCGGACCTCAAGCCCGATCTCGTGATCCTCGACGTCAAGATGCCGGTGCTCGACGGTATCTCGGCGGCCGAGCGGATCTCGGCCGAGCGGATCGCGCCCGTCGTCATCCTCACCGCGTTCTCACAGCGGGAGCTGGTGCAGCGGGCCACCGACGCGGGCGCGATGGCGTACCTGGTGAAGCCGTTCGCGAAGACGGACCTGGCGCCGGCGATCGAGATGGCGGTCAGCCGGTACACCGAGATGCGGGCGCTCGAGGCGGAGGTCGCGGGGCTGCAGGACCGGCTGGAGACGCGCAAGATCGTCGATCGGGCGAAGGGGCTGCTGCAGGAGGCGCACGGGTGGTCCGAGCCCGAGGCGTTCCGGTGGATCCAGAAGACGTCCATGGACCGGCGGCTCACGATGCGGGCCGTCGCGGAGGCGGTCGTCGCCGGTGCGGGCGGGGAGTCCGCGGAGTCCTGACTCCTGTCGTCGTTATTTGGCGCGTTGTCAAGGGCCAATGCGCGTGCGCCGGACCGGCCATATTCGTCACTGT
Source organism: Actinomadura sediminis (assembly GCF_042675525.1). Classification (NCBI taxonomy): domain Bacteria; kingdom Bacillati; phylum Actinomycetota; class Actinomycetes; order Streptosporangiales; family Thermomonosporaceae; genus Actinomadura; species Actinomadura sediminis. Next base: position 21,712 of record NZ_JBHTJA010000070.1, on the reverse strand, counting down.
GCGTAATCGTCGCTGTTGGTCGCGCGGATCCGGATGAGCACGGGGGAGTAACGAACGAGTAACCCTTCTATCCGGGGGTGCTGTTCTGTGTCGGGTCCTCGGTGTACGACATAGCTGGTCCCCGAGTGACCGATATCTCCCCATCCACGGGAACATGTCGCGCCCGGGGTCATGACCTCGTACCCGATCCCTTCCCGGATCCGGATGGAAAGGCTGGGCACCTTGCGGCGCAACAAGATGAGGGTCGCCGGCGCGGTGGCGATGAGCGCGGTGCTCGCGCTCGGCGCCGTGGCGTGCGGCGACGACGGCGGCGGCTCGGGCGACGGCGACTCGATCACGATCGGGTTCATGGGAGACCTGACCGGGGAGAACTCGGGTCTGGTGATCCCGCCCAAGCAGGGCGCGCAGCTGGCGATCGAGCAGTACAACGCCACCAACCCCGAGGTCAAGATCAACCTGAAGACCTATGACAGCCAGGGGAAGCCGGAGCAGGCGACGACGCTGGCGCTGGGCGCGGTGAAGCAGGACAAGATCGTCGGGCTGATCGGCCCGGCCTTCTCGGGTGAGTCCCAGAGCGTGGGGCCGATCCTGGAGGAGGCGAAGATCCCGAGCGTGTCGCCGTCGGCGACGAGCATCACGCTCGCGGAGAAGGGCTGGAAGTACTGGCACCGGGTGGTCGCGGACGACGCGGTGCAGAGCGCGGGTGCGGCGACGTTCCTGTCGGACTCGATGCAGGCGAAGAAGGTCTTCACGGTCCACGACAACCAGGACTACGGCAAGGGCCTGGCGGACGCGATCGTGTCCGCGGTGAAGGGCAAGGGTGTGACGACGCAGACCGACGCGGTGGACGACAACGCGACGGACTACTCGTCGACGATCAACAAGATCATGGAGTTCAAGCCCGACGCGGTGTACTTCGGCGGCTACTACGCGGTGGCCGGGCGGCTGTTCAAGCAGCTGGCGGAGGCCGGCTACGAGGGCCGGATGATGTCGGGCGACGGGTCGCTGGCGAGTGAGCTCATCACGGGCACCGGTGAGAAGAACGCGCAGGGCGCGCTGCTGAGCTGCGGCTGCCTGATCGACACCGACGGCAAGACGAACGCGAACGCGAAGAAGTTCGCGGACGACTACCAGGCGAAGTTCGGCTCCGAGGTCGCGATCTACTCGACGGAGGGCTACGACGCGGCGACGGCGTTCATCGAGGCCGCGAAGGCCGGCAAGACGACGCCGGAGGAGATCAACGAGTTCCTGAAGACGGTGAGCTTCGACGGGGTCGGCAAGCCGATCAAGTTCGACGAGAACGGTGAGCTGGCCGCGCAGGACATCTTCATCTACGAGGTGCAGGGCAAGGCGATCAAGCTCCTCGGCAACGCGAACGAAGCGAAGGTCTCGTAGGGCGTTACCCACGCCGTTCGACCGACCTCCCTGATGGCGCGGGAGCGGGAGCGCTACAGCGCTCCCGCTCCTTTTCACAAAGGGCGACCAAAGGTGCTCGACGACTTCATCAATCAATTTTGGCCGTCGACCATCGACGGGCTGTCGCTGGGGGCGATCTATGCTCTCCTGGCGCTCGGCTACACGATGGTCTACGGCGTGCTCCGGCTGATCAACTTTGCTCATGCCGACATCTTCATGGCGGGGACGTTCGCGGCCCTGTGGACGGTGCGGGGGCTCGGCGTCTCGGACCTGAACGGGATCGCGCTGATCGGCGTGGTGGCACTGTGCGCGGTGGTGGCCGGTGCGGTGGCCGGCGGCGGCGCGATGCTGCTGGAGGTGGTGGCGTACCGGCCGTTGCGTAAACGGGGGGCGTCGCGGCTGGCGGCGTTGATCTCCGCGATCGGCGCGTCGATCTTCATCCAGCAGTTGTTCGCGACGGTGCTGGTGCCGTTGATCTTCGGGACCTCGAAGGAGGGCGGCAAGCTTCCGGTCAGCGAGCATTTCCGGGAGATGACGACGGTGATCTCGATCGGTCCCGTCGAGATCACGAACGTGGCGCTGATCATCTTCTTCGGCGCGGTGCTGATGATGGTGGCGCTGGATCAGTTCGTGAACCGGACGCGGCTGGGGCGGGGGATCCGTTCGACGGCGCAGGATCCGGAGACCGCGGTGCTGATGGGCGTGAACATCGACCGGGTGGTGTCGGTGACGTTCGTGGTGGGCGGCGTGATGGCGGGCGTGGCGGCCGCGTTGTACTTCCTGCGGTTCGAGCAGACGGAGTACTTCGTGGGCTTCCTGCTGGGCATCAAGGCGTTCACGGCGGCGGTTCTCGGTGGTATCGGGAACATCCGGGGCGCGCTGGTCGGCGGGTTCGTGCTGGGGTTGCTGGAGATGTACGGCTCGAGCATCTTCGGTTCGGAGTGGCGGGACGTGGTGGCGTTCACGCTGCTGATCCTGATTCTGATGTTCCGTCCCACCGGCATTCTCGGTGAGTCTCTGCAGCGGGCGCGCGCATGAACATGACGAAGAAGCTTCCCTCGAAGAGCATCGGCGGCGGCCTGTCCCTGGATCCGCTGCGCGACTGGTGGGCGGGTGCCGCCGGGTGGCAGCGCTGGGGCGTGTACGTCCTGCTGATCGTCGGCGCGATCTTGTTGCCGCATCAGGCGATCGGCAGTTTCATGGCGCCGAGCGGTGCGGACTGGGCGTCGATGCTCAGCGACCAGATCGCGATCTACGTGCTGCTGGCGATCGGCCTGAACGTCGTGGTCGGCATGGCGGGTCTGCTGGACCTGGGGTATGTGGCGTTCTACGCGGTCGGCGGGTACACCATCGCGATCTTCGCGGTGAAGTACGACTGGAGTTTCTGGGAGACCCTGGCGCTGGCGATCGTGTTCGCGGGGGCGTCGGGGATCATTCTCGGGGCGCCGACGCTGCGGCTGCGGGGCGACTACCTGGCGATCGTGACGCTGGGGTTCGGTGAGATCGTCAAGCGGACGGCGAACAACAGCGATTACGTGAACGGTCCTCGCGGCGTGCAGGGGATCCCGCATCCTCCGACGTTGTCGGAGTGGGAGATCTTCGGCGTGCAGCCGTTCACTTACGGGATCTTGGACTCGCGGCCGTACTACTACATGCTCGTGTTCTTCATCGTCCTGGCGATCATCTTCGTCAGGCGGCTGGAGAAGTCGCGGGTCGGCCGGGCGTGGACGTCGATCCGGGAGGACGAGGACGCGGCCGAGCTGATGGGCGTGCCGACGTTCCGCTTCAAGCTGGCGGCGTTCGTGATCGGTGCGGCGATCGGCGGCAGCGGCGGCGTGGTGTTCGCGGCGAAGCAGACGTCGATCCTGCCGACGAACTTCGAGTTCATGGTGTCGGCGCTGGTGCTGGCGGCGGTGGTCCTGGGCGGTTCGGGCAGTATCCCGGGCGCGATGCTGGGGGCGTTCATGGTGGCGTGGCTGCCGGAGCGGTTCCGGTTCCTGGAGGACTACCGGATGCTGATCTTCGGTGCCGTCCTGGTGCTCATGATGATCTTCCGGCCGGAGGGGCTGTGGCCGTCCCGGCAGCGGAAGGCGGAGCTGGCCGAAGGCGGTGGCGGCATGGGCCATATGGGCGCCGAGGTCGGCGAGGAGCAGGCCGGGGCCGCGGCGGAGGTGAGCAAGTGATGGGCGCGGACACGGGTTCGGCGTTGCTGAGGCTGCAGGACGTCGTCATGCGGTTCGGTGGCGTCGTGGCCTTGAACAAGGTCGACATCGAGATCCGCAAGGGCGAGATCTTCGCGCTCATCGGGCCGAACGGTGCGGGCAAGACGACGGTGTTCAACGTGACCACCGGCGTGTACCGGCCGTCCGAGGGCGCGGTGGTGTTCGACGGGAAGCGGATCGACGGCAAGAAGCGGTTCACGGTGACGAAGCTGGGCGTGGCGCGCACGTTCCAGAACGTCCGGCTGTTCCACAACATGACGGCCGTGGAGAACGTCCTGGTCGGCACGGACGCGCATCACCGGACGGGTTTCGTCGGTGCGGCGCTCGGGTTGCCGTGGCATCGCCGTGAGGAGCGGCAGGGCCGGGTGCGGGCCGCCGAGCTGCTGGAGCTGGTGGGGATCTCGCACCGGGCCGGGGAGCTGGCGAAGAACCTGCCGTACGGCGACCAGCGGCGGTTGGAGATCGCGCGGGCGCTGGCGACGGAGCCGAAGCTGCTCCTGCTGGACGAGCCGGCCGCCGGGATGAACCCGGCGGAGAAGGTGGCGCTGCAGGAGCTGATCCGCAAGATCCGCGACACCGGGGTCACCGTGCTGCTGATCGAGCACGACATGGGTCTGGTGATGGGGATCAGCGACCGGGTGGCGGTGCTGGACTTCGGTCAGAAGATCGCGGACGGGCTGCCGGCCGAGGTGCAGAACGACCCGCGGGTCATTGAGGCGTATCTGGGGGCTCCGGCCGATGCTTCTTGAGATCGATGACATCCACGTCCACTACGGGAAGATCGCGGCGCTGAAGGGCATCAGCGTGTCGGTCGACCAGGGTGAGATCGTCACGCTGATCGGCGCGAACGGCGCGGGCAAGACCACGACGCTGAAGACGGTGTCGGGGCTGCGGGATCCGTCGTCGGGCGCGATCCGGTTCGACGGGACCGACATCAGCAGGATGCCGGGCCACAAGCGGGTGCTGGTGGGCATCGGGCAGGCGCCGGAGGGCCGGGGGATCTTCCCCGGCATGACGGTGGAGGAGAACCTGCTGATGGGCGCGTACGCCCGCAGGGACGACCCGTCGAAGGAGCTGAAGGAGGCCTACGAGCTGTTCCCCCGGCTGGCGGAGCGCAAGTCGCAGGTGGGCGGCACGATGTCGGGCGGCGAGCAGCAGATGCTGGCGATCGGCCGGGCGCTGATGGCGAAGCCCAAGGTGCTGCTGCTGGACGAGCCGTCGATGGGGCTCGCGCCGATGCTGGTGCAGCAGATCTTCTCGATCATCGAGGAGATCAACCGGCGGGGCACCACGGTGCTGCTGGTGGAGCAGAACGCCCAGCAGGCGCTGCAGATCGCGCACCGCGCGTACGTCCTGGAGACGGGGCGGGTCGTGAAGACGGCCGCGGCGGCGGATCTGCTGGACGACCCGCAGGTCCGTGCGGCGTACCTGGGCGGTGACCTGGGCGAGGCGGCACCGGCCGGCGGCGTGGACGCGCCGGCGGAGCCCGGGGCGGCGGGGGGCGCGGACGCGTCCGCCGAGTCGCCCGCCGAGAAGGGGTCTGCCGGGAAGGGCTCGGCCGAGAAGGATCCGGTCGAGAAGCCCGAGGACTGACCGGCCGCGGGACGCCCGCCGGGACCGGACGAGCCGGTCCCGGCGGGCGTTCGCGTGCCCGCGTGTCGCGTCCGGCGCGCGTGCGCCCGTCCGGACGGACGTTGACCCGGGATCGCCTTTGGGGCCGTACGGGCCTTCCCCGGCGCGTACGTTGTCTACTCGGCGATCCCGGGCCGTTCCGAGCCACGGTACAGAGGTGCGGCGTCCCGCCGCAAAGGTCCGGTGAAAAGGTCCGGTGAAGAGGGTCCGGCGAAGAACGCGGGCGTCCGGGTCAGGAGCCGGGGGCGTCGCGCAGCATGCAGGTCAGGCGTGCCGTGCAGACGCGGCGGTCCTGCTCGTCGGTGATGACGATGTCGTAGGTGGCGAGGGTGCGGCCGCCGTGGGCGCGGGTCGCGACGCCGGTGACGTGCCCGTCGGTCGCGGACCGGTGGTGGGTGGCGTTGATCTCGATGCCGACGGCGATGCGGCCGGGGCCGGCGTGGATGGCGGAGCCGACGGAGCCGATGGACTCGGCGAGGACGCAGGAGGCGCCGCCGTGCAGGAGGCCGTAGGGCTGGGTGTTGCCCTTCACGGGCATGCGGGCGACGACGCGTTCGGCCGTCGCCTCGATGTACTCGATGCCCATCTGGGTGGCGAGATCGTTCTGGGCGTCGAGCGCGCCGTGGGGGTCGAGGCCGGCAAGCTGCGTCAACTCGGAGAGGATCTTGGCCTCGCCGGAGGGGGGCACGCCGGGGGTGTCAGTCACTTACGCCTCCACAAAACTGTCGTACGCGCAGACTAGAGTCCTGCTGTGGCGATGACAGCAGCGACCCCTGACAAGCGTGAACGGCTCCTCCTGCTCGACGGGCACTCCCTGGCCTACCGGGCGTTCTTCGCGTTGCCGGTGGAGAACTTCTCCACCACCGACGGGCAGCCGACGAACGCGGTGTACGGCTTCACCTCGATGCTCATCAACGTCCTGCGGGACGAGCAGCCCACCCACATCGCGGTGGCGTTCGACCGGTCGGAGCCGACGTTCCGGCACGAGCAGTACGTGGAGTACAAGGCGGGCCGGCAGAAGACGCCGGACGAGTTCCGCAGCCAGGTGAGCCTGATCTTCGAGGTGCTGGACGCGCTGCGGATCCCGCGCATGTCGGTGGCGGGGTTCGAGGCCGACGACATCATCGCCACCCTGTCGGTGCAGGCGTCCGAGGCCGGGATGGAGACGCTGGTCGTCACCGGCGACCGGGACGCGTTCCAGTTGGTGAACGAGCGCGTCACCGTCCTGTACCCGGTGAAGGGCGTGTCGGAGCTCGCCCGGATGGACCCGGCGGCCGTGGAGGCCAAGTACGGGGTGCCGCCGGAGCGGTACCGGGAGCTGGCCGCGCTGGTGGGGGAGAGCAGCGACAACCTGCCGGGCGTGCCGGGCGTCGGCCCGAAGACGGCCGCGAAGTGGCTCGCGAAGTACGGCGACCTCGACACGCTGGTGAACCGGGTCGACGAGATCAAGGGCAAGGCCGGCGACAACCTCCGCGAGCACCTGTCCGGAGTGATCCGCAACCATCAGATCAACCGGCTCGACACGCGGGTCGGGCTGGAGCTGACGCCGCCGCAGCTGTCGATGGGCCAGTGGGACCGCGAGGAGATCCACACCCTGTTCGACTCGCTGCAGTTCCGGGTGCTGCGGGAACGGCTGTACTCCACGCTGCAGGCCGCCGAGCCGGAGGCCGACGAGGGCTTCGACGTCCGGCTCGACGCGCCGGAGCCGGGCGGGCTGGGCGCCTGGCTGGACGCGAACGCCGCCGGGCGGCTCGGGGTCGCCGTCACCGGATCGTGGGGCCGCGGCACCGGCGAGATCACCGCGATCGCCCTCGCGTCCAAGGACGGCCCGGCCGTCCACCTCGACCCGGCGGAGCTGATCGAGGACGACGAGCGCGCCCTCGCCGGCTACCTCGGCGACGCCGCCCGCCCGAAGGCGATGCACGAGGCGAAGGGCCCGATGCTGGCGCTGGCGGCGCGCGGCATCGCCCTGGAGGGCCTCACCAGCGACACCGCCCTCGCCGCGTACCTGGCGCTGCCCGGGCAGCGCACGTTCGACCTGGCCGATCTCGCCCTGCGCTACCTGCACCGGGAGCTGCGCGGCGAGGCCGAGGACTCGGGGCAGCTCACCCTGGACGGGTCCGGCGAGGAGGAGGCCGCGGAGGCGCTCGCCGTCCGGGCCCGCGCCGTCGCCGAGCTCGCCGACGTCCTGGACGCCGACCTGGAGAAGCGCGGCGCGACGCGGCTGCTGCACGAGGTCGAGCTTCCGCTCGTCGGTGTCCTCGCCGGGATGGAGCGGGCGGGCATCGCCGTGGACGCCGACCACCTCGCGGGCCTGTCGGCGACGCTGGGCGGCCAGGTCAAGCAGCAGGAGCAGGACGCGCACAACGCCGTGGGCCGGGAGTTCAACCTGGGCTCCCCGAAGCAGGTGCAGCAGGTGCTGTTCGACGAGCTGAACCTGCCGAAGACCAAGCGCACCAAGACCGGGTACACCACCGATTCCGAGGCGCTCAGCAACCTGCTGGAGAAGGAGGGGCACCCGGTCCTGGAGCACATCCTGCGGTGGCGGGAGGTGGCGAAGCTGAAGAGCATCGTCGACTCCCTCATCCCGATGGCCGATGACGCGGGCCGCATCCACACGACGTTCAACCAGATGGTCGCCGCGACCGGGCGGCTGTCGTCCACCGACCCGAACCTGCAGAACATCCCGATCCGCACCGAGGAGGGGCGCCGGATCCGCGAGGCGTTCGTCGTCGGCGACGGGTACGAGACGCTGCTGACCGCCGACTACTCGCAGATCGAGCTGCGGATCATGGCGCACCTGTCGGAGGACGAGGCGCTGCTGGAGGCGTTCGGGTCCGGGGCCGACTTCCACACGATCACCGCGTCCCGCGTGTTCGGGCTGCCGCCCGAGCAGATCGACTCCGAACTGCGCGCCCGCATCAAGGCGATGAACTACGGCCTCGCCTACGGGCTGTCCGCGTACGGGCTCTCGCAGCAGCTCCGCATCGCCCCCGACGAGGCGCGCGGCCTGATGGAGGAGTACTTCGAGCAGTTCGGCGGCGTCCGCGACTACCTGCGCGACGTGGTGGCCCGCGCCCGCCGCGACGGCTACACCGAGACGATCCTGGGCCGCCGCCGCTACCTGCCGGACCTGAACTCCGACAACCGGCAGCGCCGCGAGATGGCCGAGCGGATGGCCCTGAACGCCCCGATCCAGGGTTCGGCCGCCGACATCGTCAAGGTCGCGAGCCTCAACGTCGACCGCGCCCTGCGCGGCGACGGCCTGGCCTCCCGCGTCCTGTTGCAGGTCCACGACGAGCTCGTGCTCGAGGTCGCGCCCGGCGAGCTCGACCGCGTCAAGGAGCTCGTCGGGGAGCAGATGGCGGGCGCCTACGAGCTGCGCGCGCCGCTGGAGGTGTCCATGGGCACCGGACGCACCTGGCAGGACGCCGCCCACTGACCCTGGGGACCGTGCACGCCGCCATGGGCGGCCGCGAACCCGCGGAGATCGTCGGGGAGTTCGTCGGGGAGTTCGTCGAGGCGCTGGGGGAGGGCGCGCGGCCGAGCCGGCGCGGGTGCGGGTCGCCCGCTGACCCGCCCGCTGGTCGTGCCCGCTGAGCCGCCCCCGGTCCCGTCCCGGACGCCGGACGCGCCGCACCGCCGCGCGCGTCCGGCGTTCCCGTTCCCGGGGTGCCGGGGACGTCCCGGTATCTCCGCCGCCGGCGGGCCGGACGCGCAGGTCGGAGCGGGTTCAGGGGTACCCCGGTGATCGACACGGGTCGGCGGGTTGATCTTATGGGAGACGTCGCCGCGCGGAGCGCAAGGCGCGGGCGGCGGCGTGTCCGGGACGTCGGGAGACTTACCCGCGGGTTCCGGAATTGGCGGGATGAGGGCCGGGGTGCGGGTGCTCCGTGGGGATCGTGCGGGTACGAGATGTGGTGTCCGTAGATCGTCCAGGGGTTCTACGCTGTCCCCCTGGTCCTGTTCGGGTCGACCGGCGGGGGGAACATGCCGCTCCTTCACAAGTTCGCAGGAGTCGTGGTCGTCTGCGCCGTCGTCCTCGGGCTGATACTGCCCGGAGCGCGGCGGGACGACGGTGGGGACGCGGCCGAGGCCGGAAGGGCCGGGGCGGCGTCGGAGGCGAAACCGGTCGACGCGGAGCACGCCGCGCGGCCGGGCGCCGGGGCGACGGCCGTGCCGGCGCCGGGCGGTGCGAGCGGCGCGCCGAGCGCGTCGGGGACGGCGCCGATGCGGGCGGCGGCGCCCGCCGCCGCGGCGGCGAAGGCCAACGAGCTGGGACAGGTGCCGGTGCTGATGTACCACCGGATCCTGGCCGAGGCCGAGCAGTCGCTGGACCGCTCGACCAAGGAGCTGTACGACGAGCTGACGCGGCTCGCCAAGGGCGGGTACACGCCGATCACCGCGACCGAGCTGGCGAGCGGGCGGATCGACGTGCCGGCCGGCCGGCATCCGGTCGTCCTGACGTTCGACGACAGCACGCCGGGGCACTTCGCGCTCGACGCGCACGGCCGCCCGAAGGCGGACACGGCCGTCGGCATCATCCAGCGGGTCGCGCAGGAGAACCCCGGGTTCCGGGCCACCGCCACCTTCTACCTGAACAAGGACATGTTCGGCCTGAAGGCCGCCGAGGCGTCGACGGCGCTGCAGTGGCTGCGGCAGCACGGGTACGACCTCGGCAACCACACCTCCTCGCACCCCAACCTCGGCGGCCTGTCCGCCGCCGAGGTCCGCAAGGAGATCGGCGGGCTGGAGGACGAGGTCGTCAAGCTCACCGGCGCGCACACCGGGACGCTCGCCTACCCGTTCGGGGTCGCGCCCGAGAAGGAGGAGTGGGCGCGCGAGGAGCGGGGCCGCTACGCGTTCCAGGGCATGTTCCTGGCGGGGTGGCGGCCCGCGCCGTCGCCCTTCGGCGAGGACTTCGACCGCTGGGCGATCCCGCGGGTGCGGTCGGAAGGCAAGATCAAGGAGAACGACTGCGAGAAGTACTGCTCGACCGCGTGGCTGGAGTACCTCGACCGGCATCCGCAGGAGCGGTACACCTCCGACGGGGACCCGGGCACGGTGACGATCCCGCGCGGCCTGCAGGACTCGCTCGCCCCGCAGTACCGCGGATATGCGCGGGTCTACTGATCCGGACGGGCGCGGGGGCGACGGGGGCCGGATTGACCCGGGGGGTTCCGGTCCCATATCCTGATCGCTGCGCTGTGGGCTTGCGCGTGCTTCGGACGGAGCAGGCTCGCGCTCGGTCAGGTCGGCGACAACGGTTCGGTTCAGGCGCGGGGCGACCCGCGTTCCTTTCCGGTCTTCGGCAGGGCAGACCAACGGCCCGCCGCGCAACAACCCATACGACTTCCATGTCCGTACCGGAGCCAGCCGACACATGACGAGCAGCACCGAGGCCACCTCGACCACCCCGCAGGTAGCGGTCAACGACATCGGGTCCGAGGAAGCCTTCCTCGCGGCGATCGACGAGACCATCAAGTACTTCAACGACGGCGACATTGTCGAAGGCACTGTCGTCAAGGTCGATCGTGACGAGGTCCTCCTCGACATCGGCTACAAGACCGAGGGCGTCATCCCGTCCCGGGAGCTTTCGATCAAGCACGACGTCGACCCCAACGAGGTCGTCGCCGTCGGCGATCACGTCGAGGCCCTCGTCCTCCAGAAGGAGGACAAGGAAGGTCGGCTGATCCTGTCCAAGAAGCGCGCCCAGTACGAGCGCGCCTGGGGCACGATCGAGAAGATCAAGGACGAGGACGGCATCGTCACCGGTACCGTCATCGAGGTCGTCAAGGGCGGCCTGATCCTCGACATCGGGCTGCGCGGCTTCCTGCCCGCCTCGCTCGTCGAGATGCGCCGCGTCCGCGACCTGCAGCCCTACGTCGGCCGCGAGCTCGAGGCCAAGATCATCGAGCTGGACAAGAACCGCAACAACGTGGTCCTGTCCCGCCGCGCCTGGCTGGAGCAGACGCAGAGCGAGGTCCGCCAGACCTTCCTCAACACCCTGCAGAAGGGCCAGGTCCGCAAGGGCGTCGTCTCGTCGATCGTCAACTTCGGCGCGTTCGTCGACCTCGGCGGCGTCGACGGCCTGGTGCACGTCTCAGAGCTGTCCTGGAAGCACATCGACCACCCGTCCGAGGTCGTCGAGGTCGGCCAGGAGGTCACGGTCGAGGTCCTGGACGTCGACATGGAGCGCGAGCGCGTCTCCCTGTCGCTCAAGGCCACGCAGGAAGACCCGTGGCAGCAGTTCGCCCGCACCCACCAGATCGGCCAGGTCGTGCCGGGCCGCGTCACCAAGCTGGTGCCGTTCGGCGCGTTCGTCCGGGTCGAGGAGGGCATCGAGGGCCTGGTCCACATCTCCGAGCTGGCCGAGCGCCACGTGGAGATCCCCGAGCAGGTCGTCCAGGTCGGCGACGAGATCTTCGTGAAGATCATCGACATCGACCTCGACCGGCGCCGCATCAGCCTGTCGCTCAAGCAGGCCAACGAGGGCGCCGCCGGGATGGACGAAGAGGACTTCGACCCCACCCTGTACGGGATGCCGGCCGAGTACGACGAGCAGGGCAACTACAAGTACCCCGAGGGCTTCGACGCCGAGACGGGCGAGTGGCTGCCGGGCTTCGACGAGCAGCGCGAGACCTGGGAGCGGCAGTACGCCGAGGCCCGCGCCCGGTTCGACGCCCACCGCCGGCAGATCGAGGAGGCCCGCAAGGCCGAGGCGGAGGCCGACACGGCGCCCGCCCCGAGCCCGGGCGGCGGCGAGACCTCCTACTCCGGCGGCGGCGGGGAGAGCGAGAGCGCCGGTGGCGCCCTGGCCACCGACGAGGCGCTCGCCGCGCTGCGGGAGAAGCTCTCCGGCGGGCAGTGACGCCGCGTCGGCCGCGGGCCGACTCCACCGGCGGCCGGCCCCACCCGGCCGGCCACCGGTGACGGCTGCCGCGCATACCGGACGCGTACGGGCGCGCGGCCGCCGATGACCCTATGATCACGGCCGGGGGCCGATCTTCACGGATCGGCCCCCGGCCGTGATCTCGTTGCCCCGACCCCTCAGACACGCTCGTCCCCCTGGAGCACTCGAACAAGTGGCCAGCACAGAGGCAGAATCCAAGACGGGCGGCCCGGCGGTGCCCGGCCCGTCGATCGTCCCGCCCGGCCCGGCCCGGCTCGCGCTGATCGCGATCACGGTGGCGGTGCTGGCGCAGACCCTGCGCTTCTCGCTCCCGCAGCTCGACAACTTCGCCGACAGCGCCGGCCTGGGTGTCGCCGGCGCCGCGGTGCTGCTCGTCTACCTGGCCGGGTTCGCCGCGCCGCTGATCCGCCGCGCCGCCGGGCCGCGCGGCCTGCTGCTCACCGGAGTGGGCGGGCTGCTCGCCGTCCGGTTCCTGGCGCAGCTCATCGACCCGCGCACCTGGCTGGTGTTCATCGGCGCCGCGATCGGCATGATCGCGGTGGCGGCGCTCTACGAGGGCGCCCGCGGCCTGTCCGGGGTCGGGTTCGCGACCGCGACCGTCGCCGGGCTGTCGGCCGACGCGGCCGTCCGGATGTGCTTCGCCACCTGGGACCCGGTGTGGCGGTCCGGGATCGGCCCCTGGATCGCGTGCCTGGCGTTCGTCGGGCTCGGCGCCGCGGCCCTCTACCGGGAACTGCGGTCGGGGCCGGTGACGGCGCCCGGCATCTCCTGGCGGGACGCCATGGGCGCCGCGGCGTTCGGGCCGTTCCTCGCGCTGCAGGTGCTCGTGCTGTCCAGCCCCGCGTTCGTCGCCTCCTCCGGCTGGCGGTCCCTGACGGCGGCGCACGTCACGATCGTCGCCGGGCAGGGGCTCGCGCTGGCGTTCCTCGCGTCCGGCCTCGCGGTGCGGGCCGTGCCGGGCGGCGTGTGCGTGCTCGGCGGGACGGTGCTGGGCATCGGCGCGGGCGCGGTCGCCGGCACGTACGCGATCTCCGGGATCGAGATCGTCCCGATCGTGATCCTCGGGCAGGTGCTGTCGGCGTGGCTGCTGGCCGTCGCGTGCCGGGCGCCGCTGCGCCGCGCCGGGACGGGCGGCTCGGTGCTGCGGATCGACGTCGCCGCGGCCCTCGGCGGCTTCCTCATCGCGGTGACCCTGGTCCCGTACCAGGTCAGCGCGCTGTTGCCGATGCCGTTCCCGAACAACCTGCTGCCGGGTGTCGCGGGGATCGCGCTGGGCGCGCTCGCGGCGATCACCGCCGCCCGCGGCGGCCCGCTGCCCGCGCGCGCCCCGCTGCGCGCGCTCACCGCCGGGGCCGCGTCCCTCACGCTGCTGGTCGGCACGCTCGTCTTCACGGTGGCCGTGCCGGACGGGACGGCGCAGGCGGCGCCCGGCGAGGACCGGGTCAGGATCATGAGCTACAACGTCCACGACGCGGTCAACCAGGACGGGCAGCTCGACCCCGAGGGCATCGCCCGCACCATCGAGCGGCAGAAGCCGCAGGTGGTGCTGCTGCAGGAGGCCGGGCGGGGGTCGCTGCTGTCCGGCACCGCCGACGTCGGGGTGTGGCTGTCGCGGCGGCTCGGCATGAAGCTGATCTGGGGGCCGGCCGCCGACGGCCAGTTCGGCAACGCGATCCTCACGTCGCTGCCGGTCGTCAGCTCCGGGACCGCCCGCATGCCGAAGGGCGACTGGTCGCAGATCCGCGGGTACGTGTGGGCCCGGCTCGGCGTCGGCGACACCACGATCGACGTGTGGTCCACGCACCTGGAGGGCGGCGAGGCCCACGGCGACGAACGCGCCCGGCAGATCGCCGCGCTGCTGCGCGCCTGGGGCGGCGCCCCCCGCACGGTGATCGGCGGCGACTTCAACACCGGTCCCGGCAGCCCCGAGCTGGCCAGGATGACGCGCGGCACCGACCTGCGCACCGCCGTGATCGGCGCCGACCCGGCCCCGACCACCCCGGACGGTGAGCGGCACGACTGGATCTTCGGCTCGGACGGGATCCTGTTCTCCGACTACGACGTGCCGAGGTCCGACGCGTCCGACCACTACCCGGTGGCGGTGACCGTCCGGATCCAGCGGTAGCGGCGGGGTCGGGCCGCTAGGGTCGTGCGCATGAGCGACGCGACGGCCGACATCGTGCGGGCCGGCCCCCCGGACGCCGGGGAGATCCTGACCGTCCAGCGGGCCGCGTACCTGACCGAGGCGCAACTGTACGGCGACCCGTTCATCCCGCCGCTCGTGGAATCGCTCGACCAGGTCCGCGCGGCCCTGCGGGACGCCGGCGGGTTCGCGCTGAAGGCGGTGCTGGACGGACGTCTCGCCGGTGCCGTCCGCGTCCGGTTCAACGACCGGACGTGCCTGATCGGGCGGCTCGTCGTGGCGCCCGACCTGCAGGGCCGCGGGATCGGGGGGCGGCTGCTGCGGGCGGTCGAGGACGCCGCGGCCGGCCGGGCCGACGCGTGCGCGCTGTTCACCGGCCACCTCAGCGACGGGAACCTGCGGCTGTACCGGCGGGCCGGCTACCGGGAGACGCGCCGGGAGCGGGTCGCCGCGCACCTCACGCACGTCCACATGCGCAAACCCCTCGGCGCCGCGACCGCCGAACCCTCTGAGGCCTCTGAAGCCGCCGGGACCGCCGGGACGGCCGAGCCCGCCGGGGCCTAGGGTTCGTCCCATGCTGAAAGTGGGACTCACCGGCGGAATCGGGTCGGGCAAGAGCGAGGTGTCGGCGCGGCTGAGCGGCCACGGCGCGGTGGTGATCGACGCCGACCGGATCGCGCGGGAGGTCGTGGAGCCCGGCACCCCCGGCCTGGCCGCGGTCGTCCGCGAGTTCGGCGACGGGGTGCTGCTGCCGTCCGGCGAACTCGACCGCGCGAAGGTCGGCTCGATCGTGTTCAACGACGCCGACCGCCTCGCCGCCCTCAACGCGATCGTCCACCCGCTGGTGGGGGAGCGGATGCAGGAGCTGATGGACGCCGCCCCGCGCGACGCCGTCGTCGTCTACGACGTCCCGCTGCTGGTCGAGAACGGGCTCGCGGGGATGTACGACGTCGTCGTGGTCGTCGACGCCCCCGAGGAGGCGCAGCTCGACCGGCTGACGTCCCGCCGCGGCATGACCGAGGCCGACGCCCGCGCCCGCATGGCGAACCAGGCGTCGCGGGACGAGCGCCGCGCCGTCGCCGACCACGTCATCGACAACTCGGGCGATCTCGGCACGCTGCACGCGCAGGTCGACGCCCTCTGGGAGACCCTCGCCGCCCGCGCCGCCGGGGGCTGACCCGGCCGCCGCGGCCTGCGGCCCGGGCGGCGTTCGCCCACGGTGCGCGTCCCTGTGAGAGCAGCCTGTCAGGGCAGGCCGGGGCGGATTTCGCGCAGGCCGGGAGGGATGTCGCCTTTGTCACGGGCGGCCGCCCTCCGCTATAGGCTCGACGCTATGCACCCCGGGGGATGGTGGCGGACGGCGTGGGCGACGCGTCGTTCGCGTGCGCTCGACGTCGTCATCGCGGTGTCGGTGGCGGCGGCCGACGCCGTGCTCCTCTGGTTCACGCCGCAGCAGGACTTCTGGCTCCCGCCGTGGGCGGTGTCGGCGGCGAGCGCCGTCGTCGGGCTGGCGCTGATCGTCCGGCGGCTGCACCCGGTCGGGCTCGCGGTGTTCGTGGTGGCGTTCGGCACGGCGACCGGGGCCGGCGCGATCGGCTTCCTCGTCATGCTGTACTCGCTGGCCGCGTACGCGATCTCCCGGCGGACGGTCGTGTCGATCGCGGTCGTGGGGTACGTGCTGTCCGTCGTGTTCCCCGCCCCGGCGAGCGGGAACGACTCCATCGGCGTCCGCGCGATCTACGCGGTCGCGTTCATCGCCGTCCCGGTGCTGCTCGGTCTCTACATGGGCGCGCGCAAGCAGTTGCTCGCGTCGCTGCAGGAGCGGGCGGCCCGGCTGGAGCGGGAACGTCACCTCCTCGCAGAGCGCGCGCGGGGCGAGGAACGCACCCGCATCGCGCGAGAGATGCACGACGTCGTGGCCAACCGCATCAGCGTCATGGTGGTGCACGCGGGGGCGCTGCGGGCGATCGCCGCGCGCGACCCCGGGCGCGCCGCCGAGACCGCCACCGTGATCGGGGACATGGGGCGGCAGGCGCTGGACGAGCTCCGGCACGTCATCGGGGTCCTGCGGCAGGGCGAGGAGGTCCTCCCGCAGGAGAACACGACCTTGGAGCACGTCCGGGACCTGGTGGGGCAGTCGGGGGCCGCGGGCCTGCGGGTGGACCTGACGGTGCGGGGCGAGGAACGGCCGATGCCGCCCGCCGTGGGGCGCACGGTGTACCGGCTCGTCCAGGAGGCGCTGACGAACGTCCACAAGCACGCGGGCGCCGCCGACACCCGGGTGGAGCTCGTCCTGCAGCCCGAGGCCGTCGAGGTGGAGGTCGTCAACGGCGTGCCGGTGGCGGGGCCCGAGCACGCGCTGCCGAGCGGCGGGAACGGCCTGGTGGGGATGCGCGAGCGCGTCACGGCCCTCGGCGGCGGGTTCGAGGCCGGGCCGCTGGACGGCGGCTGGGCGGTCCGCGCGCGGCTGCCGCTGCCCGCTTCCTAGAAGCCGCGTCCGGGGGCCGCGTCCCGGAAGCCGCGTCCCGGAAACGGTGTGCGTCCCGCGGCGCCGTCGTTCGGATGCCGGAATGTCGGCCCCCCTGAATACAGTGGGGAAGAGACCAGGGGAGGGACGAATGCGGCCAGTCACCGATCTGCGGCGCCGTGTGGCGCCGTTCGAGGTCGTCACGGAGATGACGCCGTCGGGCGATCAGCCGCAGGCGATCGCCGAACTCGCCGCACGCGTCGACCGCGGCGACAAGGACGCGGTGCTGCTCGGCGCGACCGGTACCGGCAAGACCGCCACGATCGCGTGGCTGATCGAGAAGCTCCAGCGGCCGGTGCTCGTCATGCAGCCGAACAAGACCCTCGCCGCGCAGTTCGCCAACGAGCTGCGCGAGATGCTGCCCGGCAACGCCGTCGAGTACTTCGTGTCGTATTACGACTACTACCAGCCCGAGGCGTACATCCCGCAGACCGACACCTACATCGAGAAGGACTCCTCGATCAACGACGAGGTCGACCGGCTGCGGCACTCGGCGACGAACTCGCTGCTGACGCGGCGCGACACCGTCGTCGTCGCGTCCGTGTCGTGCATCTACGGCCTCGGCACCCCGCAGGAGTACGTCGACCGGATGGTGCGGCTGCACGTCGGGCAGGAGATCGACCGGGACGAGCTGCTGCGCAGGCTCGTGGAGATGCAGTACTCGCGCAACGATCTCGCGTTCACCCGGGGCACGTTCCGGGTGCGGGGCGACACCATCGAGATCATCCCGCAGTACGAGGAGCTCGCCGTCCGGATCGAGATGTTCGGCGACGAGATCGAGAAGCTCGCCACCCTGCATCCGCTGACCGGCGAGGTGATCACCGAGGACGAGGAACTGTACGTCTTCCCCGCCTCCCACTACGTCGCCGGCCCGGAGCGGATGGAGCGGGCGATCCGCGACATCGAGGCCGAGCTCGAGACGACCCTCGCCGAGATGGAGCGGCAGGGCAAGATGCTCGAGGCGCAGCGGCTGCGGATGCGCACCACCTACGACATCGAGATGATGCGGCAGGTCGGCACCTGCTCCGGCATCGAGAACTACTCCCGGCACATCGACGGCCGCGGCGCCGGGACGGCGCCCAACACCCTCCTCGACTACTTCCCGGAGGACTTCCTGCTCGTCATCGACGAGTCGCACCAGACCGTCCCGCAGATCGGCGCGATGTACGAGGGCGACGCGTCCCGCAAGCGGATGCTGGTCGAGCACGGGTTCCGGCTCCCGTCCGCGATGGACAACCGCCCGCTGAAGTGGGAGGAGTTCCTCGAGCGGATCGGGCAGACGGTGTACCTGTCGGCGACGCCCGGCCCGTACGAGATGGGCCGCGTGGGAGGCGACGTCGTCGAGCAGGTGATCCGTCCCACCGGGCTGATCGACCCCGAGATCGTCGTGAAGCCGACCAAGGGGCAGATCGACGACCTCGTCCACGAGATCCGGGAGCGGACCGAACGCGACGAGCGCGTGCTGGTCACCACGCTCACCAAGAAGATGGCCGAGGACCTCACCGACTACCTGCTCGAACTCGGCATCCAGGTCCGGTACCTGCACAGCGAGGTCGACACGCTGCGGCGCATCGAGCTGCTCCGCGAGCTGCGCGCCGGAGAGTTCGACGTGCTGGTCGGCATCAACCTGCTCCGCGAGGGCCTCGACCTGCCGGAGGTGTCGCTCGTCGCGATCCTGGACGCCGACAAGGAGGGGTTCCTCCGCTCGGAGACCTCCCTCATCCAGACGATCGGCCGCGCGGCGCGGAACGTGTCCGGGCAGGTCCACATGTACGCCGACACCGTCACCCCGTCGATGGAGCGGGCGATCGACGAGACCAACCGGCGGCGCGCCAAGCAGCAGGCGTACAACACCGAGCACGGCATCGAGCCGCGGGCGCTGCGCAAGCGGATCGCCGACATCCTCGACTCCCTCGCCCGCGAGGACGCCGACACCGAGACGCTGATCGGCGGCGCGGGCCGGCAGCAGTCCCGCGGCAAGGCCCCCGTCCCCGGCCTGGCGTCCCGCACCGCGGAGGTCGGCAGGCACGCCGCCGACCTGGTGGGCGAGCGTCCCCGCGAGGAGTTGGAGGGCCTCATCGAGCAGATGACCGAGCAGATGCACCAGGCCGCCGCCGACCTGCAGTTCGAGCTCGCCGCCCGGCTCCGCGACGAGATCAAGGAGCTCAAGCGGGAACTGCGCGAGATGAAGGAGGCCGGCGTCAGCTGACCACCGGGCGGGCCCGCACACCGCGGGCCCGCCCGGCGCGCGTCACATGTGGGTGCCGCCGTCGATGCGCAGCTCGGTGCCGGTGACGAACGCGCCGTCGTCGGACGCCAGCATCGCGACCACGCCCGCGACCGTCTCCGGGCCCGCGAAGCCCTTGCCGATGGCCGGCGCCAGCTTCACGAACAGGCTCATGTCGGCGTCCTCGGGCAGGCCGGGGCCGCGCCCGGTCGTCATGCCGCTGCTGATCGAGCCCGGCGCCACCGCGACGGCGCGCAGCCCCTGCTTGGCGTACTCGCTCGCCAGCACGTGGGTGAACGACTGGATGCCGCCCTTGGACGCCGCGTACGCCGCCATGTACGGGTGCGCGAAGCTCGCGGACGTCGAGCTGAAGTTCACCACCACGCCCCGGCCGGACTCCAGCAGCGCGGGCAGCGCCTCCCGCGTCACCAGGAACGTCCCTGTGAGGTTCACCCGCAGGACCGTGTTCCAGAACTCCAGCGTCGTCTCGTGCGTGTGGGCCGAGCGCAGGATCCCGGCGGCGTTGACGAGCGCGTCCAGCCCGCCCAGCTCCCGCACGGCGGTCCCGACGCCCGCCCGGACGGCGTCCTCGTCCGCGACGTCCATGATCGCCGTCGTCAGCCGGTCCGCGTGCCCGGCCGAACCGGCGCGCTTCGCCGTCTCGGCGAGCCCTTCCCCGTTCACGTCGAACGCCGCGACGCGCCCGCCCTCGGCGAGGATCCGCTGCACCGTCGCCTGGCCGATGCCCGAACCCGCACCCGTGATGATCACCCGGCGGCCGTCGAACCGCTCCATGTCGTCCTCCCTCTGCATGGAATGTCTACATGGCACAACGTGCCACACGGCGGCTTTATGCCTAAAGTGGGGGCGTGAACCTGACCGAGCGTCGCAAGGCCGCCACCGAGCTGGAGATCGCGCGCGCCGCCGCGTCCCTGTTCGCCGAACGCGGCTCGGCCGGGACGACGGTCGAGGCCATCGCCGACCGCGCCGGCCTCTCACTGCGCACCTTCTACCGCTACTTCCCGACGAAGCAGGACGCCGTCGCGCCGCTGCTGTCGATCGGCGCGCAGCGCTGGCTGGACCTGCTCGCGGCGACGCCCCGCGACGTCCCCGCCGTCCGCGCCCTCGAAGGCGCCGCCGAACGCGCGCTCACCGCGGCCGACGCCACGGCCGCCGAGTCCTACGGCTGGACGCGCGGGCTGCTCCGCGCCGCCGACGGGGACCCGGCGCTCCGCGCGGTGTGGCTCCGCGTGAACGACGAGTCCGAGCGGCGCCTCGTCCGGATCCTCGCCGACCGCGCGACCGGCGCCGACCCCCTCGAGGCCCGCGTCGCCGCCGCGGCCGCGACCGCCGCCATCCGTATCGCGGTCGAGACATGGGCCCGCGGCGACACGCCCCCCACCGGCCCCGGATCCCCCGCCGACCTGGGCGTCCGCTGCATGCGCGAACTCACCGCCGGTCTCCGCCCCGCCGCCCCGTCCTAGACGACGCCGACCGCGGGCACGCGACGCGAACCCGGTGCCGTGCGTGGGGCGAGGCCGGTGCCGTGTGCCGGGGTGAGCCCGGTGCCGCGCGCGGAGGTGAGGCCGGTACCGTGTGCCGGGGTGAGCCCGGTGCCGCGCGCGGAGGTGAGGCCGGTACCGTGCGCCGAGGTGAGGCCGGTGCCGCGTGCCGGGGCGAGGCCGGTGCCGTGCGCGGAGGCCGGTGCCGTGCGCCGAGGTGAGGCCGGTGCCGCGTGCGAAGCGAGGCCGGTGCCGTGTGCCGGGGTGAGGCCGGTGCCGTGTGCGAAGTGAGCCCGAGGCCGCGCGCGGAGTGAGCCTGGTGCCGTGCGCGCGAAGCGGGGCGCGTGCCGCGTGCTGTTCGCCGGGCCGTTCGAGCCGCCGGTGGGGGTGCGCCGTGCGGGGGGCGCGGTCGGGCGCGGCACGCACCGGCCGGATGGTGGGGCACCGATCGGGCCTCTGGCCAGGCTTATCGGGTCGCCTCACGTCCCGTGGCTGCACATGGATGGCTCCCGGCCGGATCGGCAGATCCCGTTGAAGGCACGAGGCCGGTCAGGTGCCGGGCCAGCCCCCGCCGGGAGACGCCCACCTGCATCATCACCGTCCGGCGGGGGCGAAGGCCATGACCGTGCGGTCTTCGACGGGGCGGTAGCCGAGCCGCCGGTAGATGGCGTTGCTCGTCGGGTTGGCGAGGTCGGTGAACAGGACGACTTCGCGCGCGCCGGCGTCGAGGGCTGAACGGGTCACGGCGGCGGTGACGGCGGCACCGTAGCCGTTGCGGCGGTGCTCCGGCGGCGTGTAGACGGGCGCGACGCGGGCCATCCCGGCGACGATCCGGGTGCGCGCGGCCATCGACACCGGCGTCCCGTCGCGTTCCCACAGGGCGAGGCCGCGGGTGGCGATGCGGTCGTCGAGGGCGGCGAGGTTCGCGGGACCGTGCTCCTCGTCCTCCTCGCTGAACGCGGTGAACCACGCGGCGGCGACGTCGCGGTCCGCGGCGGTCGCGATCCGGGCCGCGCCGGGCGGCGCCGGGTCGGGGGCGGCGAGCGTGCCGAGCCGGTAGGCGCGCTGGAGCTCGGCGACGCGGGCGGCGCCGCCCGGCCGGGGACGCCAGGCGTCCGTGAACGCCTCGG